>NZ_JBBNLS010000013.1:0-80485 GCF_040092305.1 Collinsella sp. CLA-ER-H6 | reverse complement strand
GGGCAGCCCTGTGGGCGCCAGCGGAATGTGGGGTCACCGCGCGGTCCGCATCTGATGGTGTCGACGTCAATGGTATACGGGTGCATCATCGACGTCTTCAATACAGAAAATATCAGTGCGGAGTGTTTTGGAAAGTAACCCAAAGCGGCCCGGCTGGGGTCCTGTGTAGTCACCCTTTAGGCGGAACTCTCCTAATTATTTGGATGAGTCGTTTACTTACTTGTGCTGTTACCGTCTTCCCGCTGTTGTTGGGGTATGCTTTGTTCGTATGTAAACGTATGACATGTTGATAGGGGAGGGTGCTATGGCTCGCGAGGGCACTCGTTCTAAGGATTCTGCTAAGCCTGGCATCAAGGAAGTTGCAGCGGTGGCGGGGGTTTCGCCTACTACGGTATCTCGTGTGCTTAATAATCGTGGCTATATTAGCCAAGAGACCCGCGATAAGGTCCATGCCGCGATGAAGCGCATCAACTATACGCCCAACGATATCGCCCGTGCCATGCTCAACGGTCGCCTGAATCTTATCGGTATGATCGTCCCCTATGTCAGCAGTCCGTTTCATGCCCAAGTGGTTCAAGTCATTGAGCATACCCTGGCCGAAAACGGTTTTAAGATGCTGCTGTGCAATAGCGCCAATCGACCCGAGCTTGAGCGCTCTTATATCGACATGCTTCGACGCAATATGGTTGATGGCGTCATTGTCAACTCGCTTAATATCGGTGCCGAGGCGTATGCCGAGATGGGTTTGAGTCTGGTTGGTATCGACTGCGACCTTGGCGAGGCCTCTGTTCAGATTGCGAGCGACAGCTATAGCATCGGCGAACTTGCCACGCGTCGCCTGATCGATGACGGGTGTTCGCGCATCTTGTGCCTGCGCAACAATAGCCGTATGCGTATGCCTGCCAATAAGCGTACCGATGCCTACCACGATGTTGTGGAGCAGGCTGGTTTGCCCGCGCTTGTCCGTGAGGTCGAGTTCGTTAAGTCCGACGACGAAAAGAGTGCGGTCGTTGCAAAGATCCTCGATGAGAACCCCGATATTGACGGCATCTTTGCGGGAGACGACACGATGGCGGCCATCTGCCTCAACGTGATGAAGCAGCGCGGCTTGAGTGCTCCGGACGATATTAAGGTCGTGGGCGCGGATGGTGCCCGCCGCACCATGACGTTTATGCCTGACTTAACAACCGTACGCCAAGATATCGATCGCATCGGTGAGCTCGCGGCGCAATCCATCATCGCTCTTGTTAACGGTGAAAAGCCCGAATCGAATATCAAGCTCCCCGTTGAACTCATTGAGGGTAAAACCGCGTAGTTCATCCCGTGCCAAAAGAATTCCTCAAACGCCTCTGATGACCGTTCGCCGGCATATGTCAACCGTTTGCCGACGACTGGAACTGCGAAAAGACGTATTGGTGTGAAAACGTTTGACATATGAAAACGATTGACATATCTTGCAGTTGTACCGAGTTAGTATCACGTGGGAAGGAAGTCTCGGATGCACAAGGTGTATTACCAGCCTGAGGGAATTTGGGTGGGCGACATCATGCCGTACGGCGAGGACGGCACGTTCTATCTCTATCATCAGCGTGACACGCGAAACCCCGGACCTTTCGGAGAGCCGTTTGGCTGGGCACTCGCGACAACCAAGGACTTCGTCAATTACAAAGACTTTGGCGAGAGCCTTGAGCGTGGCGGCGACGAGGAAGTCGACCAGTATGTTTATGCCGGCACGGTGTTTAAGGTGGGCGACAAGTACCATGCGCTCTACACTGGTTGCAATCGCGATAAGGTCAAGGCACGCTTGATGAAGCAGGTTCTTCTTCACGCAACGAGTGACGACGCCGTCAAGTGGGAGAAGAACATCGCCGAGACGCTGCTTCCGCCCCAGGAGGGTTACGATGACCGCAACTGGCGCGATCCCTTTGTGCTTTGGGATGAGGAGAACGAAGAGTACATGCTCATCCTCGGCACGCGTGTGGGCGAGGACAAGCGTCTGATGACCGGTCGTCTGGTCAAGTTCACCTCCAAGGACCTGGATACCTGGGAGTTCCAGGGCGACTGGTGGAATCCGGGCCTGTACACCATGTTCGAGATGCCTGATCTCTTTAAGATGGGCGACTGGTGGTATCTGGTGTTCTCCGAGTACAGTGATGGCAACAAGACCCGTTACCGCATGTCTCGCTCTATCAACGGTCCTTGGATCACTCCTGCGGACGATTCCTTCGATGGCCGCGCGTACTATGCCGCGCGTACCGCATTTGACGGCGAGCGCCGCGTTCTCTTTGGTTGGGTTCCTACGCGTGACGAGGGCGGCGACCCCAGCTCTTACCTGTGGGGTGGCACCTTTATGCCCCTCGAGATCGTTCAGCGTGCCGACGGAACGCTCGGCACCAAGCTTCCTGACAGCATGCTTGGCGCCTTTGGCGAGGCTAAGGCAGTCGAGGCCTTTGAGCTCTCCTGCGAGTCAGGCAAGGTCGAGCAGGTGCTCGCCGCGGATGCCGGTTCCACCTATATGCTCGATGCCGACATCGAGCTCGCCGGTGACGCTGCCGGCTTCTCGGTGAAGCTTGCCGAGGACGCCGAGTCCGGTCTTGCCTATGAGTTCCGCGCCAACCTGCGTGAGGGCAAGCTCGAGTTTACGGCGGCCCCCCAGTATCCGTGGTTCCAGGTCAACAACATGGGCCTCGAGCGTCCGTTGTTCTTTAAGGGCGAGGGCACTCATCATGTGCGCCTGGTCGTTGACGACGATATCGCGACCATCTTTGTCGATGATGTTGCGCTTAACGCTCGATTCTGCAATAAGCAGGGCCAGGGTGTGGCGCTGACGGTCACCGACGGTACGCTTAAGTGCGCAAATGCAACGATCGCGTCTCTGTAATGGCATCAAAACGTCTTATGATTTCGTAAAGGAATGGAGAGGAACATGGACTACAAAGTAGTGTCTCAGCAAGTCGTCGATAACGTCGGCGGTCTGGAGAACATCGAGGGCGCCACGCATTGCGTTACGCGTCTGCGTCTGGTGCTCAAGGATACGAGCAAGTACAACAAGGCCGAGCTCGAGAACATCGATGGCGTCAAGGGCGTGCTGTACAACAGCGGCCAGCTCATGATCATCTTCGGTACCGGTACCGTCAACAAGGTTTACGATGAGTTTATGGCTCTGACGGGCGTTAAGGAGATCAGCGCTTCCGAGGTCAAGGGCGCCGAGGCGGACAAGAAGGGCAAGTTCTTCTCGGTCCTCAAGGTATTCTCGGACATCTTTATCCCCATCATTCCCGCTTTCGTCGGCGCTGCTATCATCATCGGCCTTAAGTCGCTGATCGTTGCCAACGGCCTCTTTGGCATGGAGGGCAGCCTCGCCGATCACAGCGAGTTCCTCAAGAACCTCGCAAGCTTCTTTGCCATTATCGCCACCACCTTCGACTACCTACCTGTCCTGGTTATGTACAGCGCGGTCAAGCGTTTTGGCGGTAACCCGATCCTGGGCATCCTCGTCGGTATCGTCATGGTTCACCCGAGCCTTATGAACCGTAACACGTTCGTTATGGACCCGACGGGTGCTGAGTACTGGAACTTCGGTCCGCTCTCCATTCCCATGGTTGCTTTCCAGGGCGGCGTGTTCCCTGCAATCCTGACTGCCTGGTTTATGGCCAAGGTCGAGAAGATTGCCCAGAAGTACATCCCCGAGGTCGTTTCGTTCGTCTTTGTCCCGACCGTTACCCTGATTCTTGCTAACGTCGCCCTGTTCACCGTGTTCGGCCCGCTCGGCAACCTGATCGGCGACGTCCTCGCCGGCGTAATCGATATCCTGTACAACAGGATGGGCGTCTTCGGTGCCTTTGTCTTTGCCGCATTCCTGCAGCCGCTCGTCGTTACCGGTACGCATCAGTTCATCCAGGGTATCGAGGCAAACCTCGTTGCCACGACTGGCTTCAACTACATCCAGGCAATCTGGTCGGTTTCCATCATCGCCCAGGGCGGCGGCGCCATCGGCATGTACCTCATTCACAAGAAGCATTCCAAAGAGCGCAACATCTGCATGTCGTCCTTTATCCCGACGCTGGTCGGTATCTCCGAGCCCGCAATCTTTGCTGCAAACATGCGCTACTCGATCATCCCGTTCATCTGCGCTTGCATCGGTGCAGGCTGCGGCGGTGCCTTCGTGAAGCTCTTTGAGGTGCGCGCCATCGGTCAGGGTCTGACCGGCGTGCTTGGCCTGCTCATCGTTACGCCCGAGACGCTCGTGTGGTATGTGGCTGGCAATCTCATCGCCTTCATCGTGCCGATCGTCTTGATCTTTGCCTACAACAAGGCAAAGGGCGTGCCGACCACCGATGAAGAGGGCGCTGGCGCTGGCTTCGACGTTAGCTTCTAGTTGAGCCGTTCAGCGTAATGTGCGGATAAGTCCATTTGGGGAAGGGCGTTCGGCTCGTGTGAGTCGAGCGTCCTTTCCTATAGACGAGAAGGTCAATGGCGATGTTTAATCAAAAAAACAAGGTGATGCGTGCGGACTATGAGCAGTGGCGTGCCGGACAGGATGAGACGGCGGCTCGCATCGCGTCCGACTCCGATAGGCTTTTGTTCCATGTGGAGCCTGAGCTTGGCTGGCTCAACGACCCCAATGGTTTGGTTCAGATTGGTGATACGTATCACATCTATCATCAATACGATCCGTTCGATGCTGCGCATGGCGGTCCAGTGCTTTGGAACCATCTGACGACAAAGGATTTTGTGACGTACGAGAATCACGGTCCCGTGCTGTTCCCCGATTCCGATTTGGATTCGAGTGGAGCGTATTCTGGTTCTGCCTTTGTACACGACGGCAAGATTCACTACTTCTATACCGGTAACGTCAAGCATTTTGACCGCGATGATTACGACTACGTGTTGACGGGCCGTGAGCAAAACCAAATTCATATGGTTGCCGAGAATCCTGACGAATTGGGCGAGAAGCATATGGCTGTTGGGCCGGTCGATTACCCCGACGATATCGGTACGCACGTACGCGACCCCAAGATCCTTGAGCACGATGGTATCTACTACATGGTTTTGGGCGCTCGTACGAAAGACGACCGTGGCTGTGTGCTTGTCTATACCTCGAGCGATCTAGAGGGCTGGAGCTATGCGACGCGCATTGAGTTGGGCGAGAAGTTTGGCTTTATGTGGGAGTGCCCCGATCTGTTTGAGCTCGATGGTGAGCTTATTCTCGTTTGCTGTCCGCAGGGCGTGCCCGCCGATGGATGGCGTTACCGCAATCCGCACCAGTGCGTGTGGTTTCCCATCGAGGCCGATTGGGAGGCGCCGAGTTTTAAGATCGCCGGGCAGGGCATGCCCCCGATGGTCGATGCCGGCTTTGATTTCTACGCACCGCAGTCCTTTGAGGATGCTGCGGGTCGGCGTTTGATGATCGGGTGGTCGGGTTGCCCCGATGCGACGGCAAAAAGCCCGACGGTGGCACGCGGGTGGCAGTGCGCGTTGACGGTGCCGCGAGAGCTGAGCATACGCGATGGTAAGCTCTGTCAGCAGCCGGCGCACGAGATTGAGAAGATGCGCGGCGACTGCGTTCGCGCGACAGGCGGTGAAACCGTTGAGGAGCCGGGCCGCCTGTTTGATCTTGTGGTTTCCTGTGAGGGCGCCAAGATGGTCGAGCTCGAAATCCGCAAGGGTGTCTTTGTGCGTTATACGGACGGGATGCTTACCCTCGATATGGGTGACGAAGGCTATGGGCGCGACCAGAGGTCGATTGAGCTCGGCGAGCTTCGCGACCTACGCGTGCTTTCGGACACTACGATGGTCGAGATTTTTGCAAATGGCGGCGAGGCGGCACTTACGAGCCGTACCTATTCGCCGGCGGTTCCGGCGATGGAGCTGCACGCCGAGGGTGCGGCATCGATGAATTTCTACCGCCTCGTGCATTAACCGTGCATGGAGTACGATTGGACTTGCTGGGCGGAATGTGTCGCAGTTACCGCGGCCAGCTACCGTTTATCGCGTATAGCGACCGTTTGCGGAATAAGTAACACTCCTTAATAAACCGTGTAGAATTTCAGGATGCACGGAGTTTTCCAGGGAGACGCTGTCCTTTGTTGTGTGCAAGGGGCGGCGTCTCTTTGGCGCTTGGACGCCGTTGTGCAACAGTGCGGCGGCGCGTGCCATGTATTGAAAAGCCAATGTCGAGATGGGTCGTGATAATAATGGGCAAGTACGTAATCGTGGTCGAGTCTGGGTCGGATGTGACGCCGGAGCTCTGCGAGCGCTACGGCATCGTGCGCGTGCCCATGCATGTCACGATTGGTGACGAGACCGTCGAGGACGGCTCGATCGATCCGCTCGAGATTTATTCGCGCTGCAACGAGTTTGGCGTGATGCCCAAGACCAGTGGCTGCGCGCCTGCGGATTTTGCTCACGTGTACGACCGCATTCACGCCGAGCAGCCCGATGCGACTATTCTGCATCTCGCGTATTCCGAGGCCACGACCTGCTCGCATCAATCATCGAAGATCGCCGCCAAGGGTCGCGACTACGTGTTCTCTATGGACACGCGCTTTGTCTCGGTAGGCCAGTCGCTCGTTGTCGTCGAGACCGCCAAATACATCGAGGCTCACCCCGATGCCACCGTCGACGAGATCTTTGCATTTACGAATTCCGTCATGGACCGCGTGCTGCTGGGCTTTGTTCCTACCGATCTTGCCTTTCTTAAGGCGGGCGGTCGCTTGTCCAACGTCGCATTCCTTGGCGCCCATCTGCTCAAGATTAAGCCCTGCATTGAGGTGACGGGCGGCAAGTTCGTGGCGACCAAGAAGTTCCGCGGCTCTATGCTCAAGTGCGCCCGCGCCTTTATTGACCACATGGTTGCGAAGGGCGAGATTGACTACTCGCACATTGGCCTGGCGTATTCGGTGGGCCTTTCCCAGGAGCTGCGCGATGACATGGAGGTCTATGCGCATGATCTGGGCTTTAAGGACGTTACCTGGACTCAGGTCGGCGGCGTCATCTCGAGCCATTGCGGCCCGACCGCCTTCGGTGCGGTGCTCACGCTTAAGGCGTAAAGGCCGCAGGCGAGCGTTCTTCAGCCTGACATCTCGACGTAGCCCCCAGCCATGGTGATGGGGGATAGATTAAAACGTGCCGTTCTAGTCCGAGACGTTTAAACGCAAACGCATGGGCTAGAATGGCTCTGGCATTTTAATTGGTTACATCCAAGGAGAGGCAAGGTAGCGCGAATGGCAGAAATGACGCTTGAGGGTGTGGACGCTCGTCCCGAGGACTCTGCGTTTGCCCTTGGCCGCGTGCATTCGATCGAGACGATGGGAACGGTCGACGGACCCGGCATCCGCTTTGTGGTGTTTGTTCAGGGCTGTCCCATGCGCTGCGCGTATTGCCACAATCCCGATACCTGGTCGGTCAACGGCGGCACCATGGTGACCGTCGAACACCTGATGGATGAGTTCCAGAGTAACCATGAGTTTTACCGCAGCGGCGGCATTACCGTTTCGGGCGGCGAGCCGCTCCTGCAGCCCGAGTTTTTGGCCGACCTGTTCCGTGCAATGCACAACAACCCCGATGGCCGTGTACATACCTGCCTAGATAGCTGTGGCTATGCATTTGACCCCAACCACCCCGAGAAGTTCGATGCCGTGCTCAACGAGACCGACATGGTACTGCTCGATATTAAGCATGCCGACCCAGTCGAGCATAAAAAGCTGACCGGTTGCGATCCCGCACGCATTCTGGCGTTTGGTGATGAGCTCGCGCGTCGCAAGATTAAGGTCGTTATCCGCCACGTGGTGGTGCCGGGCATTACCGACACGGTGGAGGAGTGCGAGAAGCTCGGTCGCCTCATCGCTCCATGGCACAACGTGGTGGGCCTGGAAATGCTGCCGTATCACACGATGGGTGTCGTCAAGTACGAGCAACTGGGCATTCCCTATAGGCTCGAGGGCGTGTCCCAGATGGATACCGCGCGCATGCCCGAGCTGCGCAACGCTGTCATGACGGGCATGAAAAAGCGCCGCGCGGAGCTAAAAAACGCCATCGGCTAGCAAGTCATTTTGCTCCTCTACGATACCCGCGCTGCGGTGGTCTAGCGGCTTCGTATTGCGCGGTTGAGCCAAAATGCTGGTACCATACCGTGGATAGCAGTTTTCACGGGTTTGGGGGATGGTATGCCTACCATCGCAATCATCGGTGCACTCGAAAAAGAGGTTGCGCAGATTAAAGAAGAACTGAACGGCGCTCGTGTGGTACAAGAGGCGGGCTTGACCGTTGTCAGCGGCGAGCTCGACGGTTTGTCCGTTGTTGCTACGACCGCTGGCATGGGAACCGTAAACGCCGCGGCGGCAACGCAGCATCTCATCAGCAAATACGCCCCGCAGGCCGTTGTGTTCTCGGGTATTGCGGGCGGCCTAAACCCTAAACTCCATATTAACGACGTGGTTATAGGCAAGTGCCTGCGCTATCTCGATACTGACACGGCACTCATCGCCGAGTCCGCGCCGGGGCTCGAGGAGTTTGTCTCGACGCCGGCGTTGGCTGATGTCGCCGCCGCCGTGCTTGCCGAGCGTGGATTTGTGGATGTCTCGGCGGATGAGACTTCTGCGGAGAAGGACCCCAAGCAGTTCCTGTGTGGCACTATCGCCACGGGTGACCGCTTTGTTACTGGTGATGCCATGCGTAACGCTGCGATTGAGGCCACACATGCCGATTGCGTCGAGATGGAGGGCGCGGCAATTGCGCACATCGCGGCCAAGAATGGTGTCGATTGCCTGGTGCTGCGCGCTATCAGCGATAATTGTGACGAGGCATATGACGCGTTTTGCGAGCGCGAGTTCGATCTGGATGAGTACGCTCGCACCGCGAGCGGCATCACGCTTGACATCGTTCGCCGTATCGCCGCCGCGCAATAGCACGCCCGTTTTGTAAAAACCTACGACCAAGGAGTGTCCATGGCCGATTCCATTAACTATCAGCTTGCCAAGTTCGTCGCCAGCTACGGCAAGGTTTCGCAGATTCCCGAGTCCACCTGTCCCGAGGTGAGCTTCGTCGGCCGCTCCAATGTGGGCAAGTCGTCGATTATGAACAAGCTCTTTGGCCGCAAGAACCTGGTCAAGGTTTCGAGTACGCCGGGCAAGACGAGCAATATCAATTTCTTCGAGGCCGACGACGTGCACTTTGTGGACCTGCCGGGCTACGGCTTCGCGCGTCGCTCCAAGGCCGAGCGCGACCGCTGGGCCGAGCTGATCGGCGACTTCTTCGACTCCGAGCGCAGCTTTAACCTGGTTGTGTCGCTGGTGGACATTCGTCACGACCCCAGCAAGCTCGACCACGACATGATCGACTACCTACAGGGCAACGAGTTCAACTTTATCGTCTGCCTCACCAAGGCCGACAAACTCAGCCGTACCCAACAGGCCCGCCAGGCGGCCGCTATCAAAAAGCAGCTCAACGTCCCAGCCGAGAACGTAATCATCACAAGCTCCCAGACCGGCGTGGGTATCGACGAACTCAAGCGCCGCATCGCCGAGGCCTGCCTCTAGTAAGGGCTCCAGCCTAGCAAGAGCCCCTATCAATAAAGGGCCATATATTTCAGCCTGGCGCCCCTTCAAAGCGTGGGTCCCTGTAGACATCCTCAGCAAGGTAGGCGCAGGGACGGTCGGGATATTCCCTCAAAATCATTCCGCAGCGCGAAGGCCCCTTGTCCGTCGCTCCGTAGGAGCAGGACAAGGGGCCTTCATGCGCGAGGACGATTTTGAGGGAATATCCCGACCGTCCCGGACAGGTATATGAGGAGGATGTCTACAGGTACTCGATTTGAGCGCCTTCCGTGTCGCACGTGAGGATATGCGTGTCGCACTTGGGGAACTGTTCGCGCAGCTTGACCTGCAGGAATTTTGCCACGATGGTGTCGTCGGTCACCGCCATAAGGGTCGAGCCCGAACCGCTGATCCAGATGGTCTTGGCGCCGCCGTTAAGGCAGGTGTCGCGCACGGCGTTGTAGTCGGGAATCAGACGGCGACGATAGGGTTCCTGGATGCGGTCGTCATTGGCGGCGGCAATCAGGTCGAGGTCACCAGTCTCCAAGCCGCGCGTCATACCGGCGATGCGGCCCATCTGCCACACGGCGGTGGAGAGCGGAATCTCCTGCGGCACGACCTTGCGCGCCTCGCTCGTATGCACCTCGTAGGGCGGAATCACGGTAATAAAACGCAAGCGATCGCTCACCTCGTAGCGCAGACATTGGGGGAGCGAATCGGTCGGCGTAAAGGAGCAGACGGCGCCGCCAAGGATGGCGGGAGCGACGTTATCAGGATGCCCCTCGACTTCGGTGGCGATGCGAACAAGCTCGGCGCGGTCGACGGTGTGGCCTGTCAGCGCGGCGGCAGCCATGATGCCGGCGACGACGCAGGTGGAGCTGGAACCCAGGCCGCGGGCGACGGGCACGTCGGTCTGAATGTCGATAGCGACGGGGAAGGCCGGCTCGCCCCAGGCGGCCAGAGCATCGACAAAGCTCACATAGACCAGGTTATTCTCGTTTTGGAATTCCTCGGGGCAGCCCGTGATGGTGAGCTTGTCGGCGCGCTCGAAGGTGAAGTGCGAGTAGAGGCTGACGGCCATGCCGAGGGTATCGTATCCAATGCCCAAGTTGGCGCTGGTTGCTGGGACGGTGATCTTGATCATGTGAGTCCTCCTGGCGTGCCTGGCTGTTTAGTTCGCTGCTCGGGCAGTCCTGCGCAAGACGGAAAGCACATTAAGCGCTTTCCTTTGCGTGCGGAACTCGCGACGAACTAAACAGCCAGGCACGCTATGCGCGTTCGTCATCATCCCGGTGGGTGTCTGATAAAAGAAGGTGCGCCGGCTTTCGCCGGCGCTTAATAAGGGTTTTAGTTGGTAGCCATCTTTTTTGCTGCAGACTCGACGTAGCTTGCCATCTCATCGACGTCGCAGACGTCTTCGAAGCGGACGGGTTTGGATTCGAGTTCGGCGAGCTGGGTCGGGGCGACCGTGTTGGTGGCCTGCTCGAGTACACGCATAGCCTCAAAATCATCCTCGGGAACGTCGAGGCCCAGGGCGTCGCAGCAGGCGCGAGGGAACTTGTAGGGGCTGGCGGTCGAAAGCAGCACGCGAGCCTTGGCGCCCTCGGCGGGAGCGACCTTTTCAAAGACGTGATAGCCGCAAGCGGTGTGCGGGTCGATCACGTAGCCGTTGGCGTCCCAGCAACTCTTGATGGCAGCGCGGACCTCGTCCTCGCTGGCCCAGCCGCAGCCAAAGACGCTCTGAATCTTGGCCAGCAGCTCGGCGGGCACCTCGTAGCGACCAGTCTGTGCCAGCTGCTCCATAAGGCCGGCAACGAGCTCGCAGTCGCCGTCGGACAGGAAGTAGAGCATGCGCTCGAGGTTGGAGCTGATGAGGATGTCCATCGACGGCGAAATGGTCGTGAAGAACGGACGGTTGCGGTCGTAGACGCCGGTGGTCAGGAAGTCGGCAAGCACGTTGTTCTTGTCGCTCGCGACGATGAGCTTGGCGACGGGCAGGCCCATGCGCTTGGCATAGTAGCCGGCCAGGATATCGCCAAAGTTGCCGGTCGGTACGCAGAACTCCACGGCGTCGCCGGCCTCGATGGCGCCGGCGCGCAGCAACTGCGCATAGGCGGCAAAGTAGTAGACGACCTGCGGTACCAGACGGCCGACATTGATGGAGTTGGCGCTCGAAAGCACCGTGCCGGCGGCTTCCAGGCGCTCGGCAAGCTCCTTATCGGCAAAGATGCGCTTGACGGCACTCTGGGCATCGTCGAAGTTGCCGCGGATGCCGCAGACGGCGACGTTATCGCCCTCCTGCGTGGACATCTGCAGGTTCTGGACGCGGCTGACCTTGCCCTCGGGATAAAAGACGGTGATGCCCGTGCCCGGGGCGTCGGCAAAGCCGGCGAGTGCGGCCTTGCCGGTGTCGCCTGACGTGGCGGTGACGATCATGATGCGCTCGGCGCCGCCGTCCTTGGCGGAAGTGCGGGCCATGAGGCGGGGGAGCATCTGTAGGGCGACGTCCTTGAAGGCGCTTGTGGGGCCGCCAAAGAGCTCCATCACATAGGTCTGAGGGGCGTCAGCGCCCGGCGCTGCGTCGAGTTTGACGAGCGGCGTAACCTCTTCACTCGCGAACGTGCCGCGGTATGCCTCGTCGACACACGCCGAAATTTCTTCGGCCGTGTAATCATTCAGTAACATTCCCAACACATCTTGAGCGATTTCAAAGTACGATTTATCTGCAAGCGAGCTGATATCGACCTGCTGGGTGCCAAGCTCGTCCGAGACAAACAAACCCCCGTCGGGAGCGATGCCGGTGCGGATTGCCACCTTACTTGAGCACGATAAAGTGCGTCCTCGTGTACTATGATAAGTTCCCATATAACACTGCTCCTCGGATGCCTTGGTCCCAATCGGTGAAACCATGGTATCAGAGCGCGCAAAGTAGGTTTGCAGAGGCTTTTTAGAAAGGTAACCTCCAGCCCATGATTAAGATTGCCAAGTTTGGCGGCTCGTCGGTCGCCGACGCCGAACACTTTAAGAAGATCAAGGCCATCGTCGATGCCGACCCGGCTCGCCGTTTTGTGGTGGTTTCCGCCTGTGGTCGCCGCTTTAAGGGCGACACCAAGGTGACCGACCTGCTCTACCTGGTTAACGCGCACGTTAAGTATCACGTGTCGTGTGAGGAGCTGCTCGAGGACATTGGCCAGCGCTACTTTGATATTGCTGACGAGCTAGGACTCACCTATCCCATCCGCGAGGAGTTTGCGGCCTTTGCCGAGCGCGCCCGCTCGGGCGGCTACTCTACCGAGGAGCTCGTGAGCCGCGGCGAGTACTTCACCGCTCGCCTGATGGCCGAGTACCTGGACCTGCCGTTCCTGGACGCCGCGACGGTTGTGGCGTTCCATCACGACGGTACGCTCAGCATGAACCGCACCTCCGAGCTGGTGCAAGAGTACGGTCAGCAGGGCGGCTTTGTTATGCCTGGCTTCTACGGCGCGACGCGCGAGGGCCAGATCAAGCTGCTCGACCGTGGCGGCGGCGACATTTCCGGCTCGATCCTGGCCAAGTGCCTAGGCGCCGACCTGTACGAGAACTGGACCGACGTTTCGGGCTTCTATTCTGCCGATCCTCGCATTGTGCCCGAGGCTCAGCCCATTGCGCGCGTTACCTACGAGGAGCTGCGCGAGCTTTCGTACATGGGCGCAAGCGTCCTGCACGAGGAGGCCGTGTTCCCTGTGCGTGAGGCGGGTATTCCGCTGGTCATCAAGAACACCAATGCACCGCAGGACCCCGGCACCATCATTAGCGAGACGGCTGATGAGGGCGAGGCGGAGCCCATCATTACCGGCGTGACCGGCAAGCGCGGCTTTGTCGCCATCAACGTCGCCCGCGACCGCACCAAGCCCCGTGTTGGCTTTATGCGCCGTGCGCTTTCGGTGTTCGAACGCTATGACGTCTCCGTCGAGCACATGCCCACCGGTGTCGACCGCTTTGGCGCCGTGGTGCAGGAGCAGGATGTGCACGACTCGCTGTACTCGCTCGTGGGCGACATTCAGCAGGAGGTCGAGCCGCTCGAGATCGAGGTTGTCGAGGGCCTGGCGCTTATCGCGACCGTCGGCCGTAACCTGCGCGGGCGCGCAGGTATCTCGGGTCACCTGTTTGGCATGCTTGGCCAGGCCGGCGTGAGCGTGCGTATGATTTCGCAGAGCTGTGACGAGATCAACATCATTATCGGTGTCGAGGAGAAGGACTTCGACCTAGCGATTCAGACCATCTACCGTGCCTTCTCCGACGAGAACGGCATTGTGAAGGTCTCCGATCTGGAGGTCCCCGCGCCGGTCGATCCCGCCCTGGCCACGCTCCACAAGTAACTGCCATCCCGGTGAATTTTTGGGACAAGTGCCAGAAATCTACGGCGGGGCGTTTCGTTTCGGTTTCGTTTCGACGGGGCGGGTTTCGTGCCCGCCCCGTTCTTGTATACACTGGCAACAATAATCGGCCTGCTCGGCGTGCGGGCAAAAGCCACAACCTTTAAAGGGGGAAGCATGAAACAGTACACGGTTGCTATTTTGGGCGCGACGGGAGCCGTGGGCACCCAGATGCTCGAGTGCCTCAACGAGCAGGAGTTCCCGGTCGGCAAGCTCAAGCTGTTGGCAAGCGCACGCTCCGCGGGCAAGACCGTTGAGTTCCGCGGCGAGCAAATCGTGATCGAAGAGGCTTGCCCCGAGGCCTTTGAGGGCTGCGACATCGTACTCGGCGCTGCCGGCGACGATATCGCTAAGGAGCTGCTGCCCGAGGCCGTCAAGCGCGGAGCCGTCGTGGTCGACAACAGCCACGCCTTCCGCATGGATCCCGAGGTGCCGCTGGTCGTGCCCGAGATCAATGCCGACGATATCAAATGGCATCACGGCCTTATCGCCAACCCCAACTGCGCGACCATTATCGGCCTGGTTCCCACCTGGCCGCTGCACCAGCTTGCCGGCGTGAAGCGTATGATCGTGTCCACGTATCAGGCAGCTTCGGGCGCTGGCGCGCCCGGTATGGCCGAGCTCGAGGCTCAGCTGGCCGCCCTGGGCCGTGGCGAGGAGATTCCCGAGCCGCGCGCGTTTGCCGCCCAGCTGGCGAGCAACCTGATTCCGCAGATTGGCGGCGTCAAGGAGGAGGGCTTTACCTCCGAGGAGATGAAACTGCAGAACGAGGGCCGTAAGATCATGCATCTGCCCGAGCTGCGCGTGAACTGCACCTGCGTGCGCGTCCCTGTGCTGCGTTCGCACTCCGAGAGCATTACGCTCGAGTTCGAGCGTGACATTACGGTTGACGAGGCCCGTGTTGCGCTGGCTGCCGCTCCGGGCGTGAAGCTGGTTGACGACATGAGCGCCGAGGATGCGCACGACCGCTTCCCCATGCCGATGGATACGTCCGATCAGGACCTGATTTGGGTCGGTCGCGTGCGCCGCGACATCTCGAACCCGGAGGCCGCGCGCGGCATCACTTTCTGGTGCTGCGGCGACCAAATCCGTAAGGGCGCGGCAACCAACGCCGTCCAGATCGCCAAGCTGCTCTGCGAGTAGTGTGACCTGTCCGGCGGGGGCCGGGCTTAGTTTTCAGAACGTCCTCGACCATGTGCGGCGCCTTGTCCTGCTCCTTCGGAGCCGCGGACAAGGCGCCGCACTGGTCTGCGGAGTGTTCTGAAAACCAAGCCCGGCCCCCGCCTGCGATGACGCTGCTGCGAGCGGCCTGCGATGGGGCCGTTGTTGGTTGGGGCCGCTGGGCTGATGAGGCACGTGGCCGTTGCGGGCCCTGATCCCGGCGGCGGCCTCGGCGCTTTGCGCCTGCCGCCTTGGGGGACTGCGGAGCGCGGCCGGCAGCTGCGGCGCGTTCGCGCCTGCTGCCTAGGGTGACTTTGGGGTCGATTGGGGTTGTCTGCACAATTCGCGGTATTATGTTGCGGAGTTTTGAAAGGAGCCGCTGGTGGTCACGACGACGTTTGCTTCGCCTTTGGGCGAAATCTTGCTTGCCGCTGATGGCCGCGGTCTGACGGGACTTTGGTTTGAGGGGCAGGAGCATTTTGGCTCCACGCTTCTCCGGGAAGACTCCGAACATGTTGAAGGCGCCGACGCGGTTTCCGGTACCGGTGGCATGTCGTCGGTAAGTCCCGCAAATGGTGCGGCCTCTTCGGTGCTTGAGCGTTCTTGGGCTTGGCTGAATGCTTATTTTGCAGGGCAGGAACCTCGGTTTACGCCGCCGTTGCATATGATCGGCACGGCGTTTCAGCATGAAGTTTGGTACGAGCTGCTTTCTATTCCGCGTGGCGAGGTCGCTACGTATGGCGAGATCGCCCAGCGTGTTGCGGCTCGACATCGTGTACCGGGAAACGAGGACCCCGTTGTGTCTCCCCGTGCCGTGGGGGCCGCGGTCGCGCGTAATCCCATTTCGATTATTGTGCCGTGCCATCGCGTGGTTGCCGCCGATGGTTCGCTCAACGGATATGCCGGTGGCCTCGACCGTAAGGAGTGGCTGCTGCGGCTTGAGGGCGCGTACGAGGCGTAGCGCTCGAGCACTTTGCATAGCCAAGATGCCGTGAAAGAACGGGACATGCTTTCCGAATGGAGGCTCAGACGGAAACTACGTCCCGGAATTCCGTTTTAAAGCGGGATGCGCTTTCCGAATGGCGTTCCAAGCGGAAACCGTGTCCCGGAATACAGCCTCAGAGTGGGACGCCGTTTCCGGCTGAGACCACCTGCCTGGACATCGATCTACGCCCGCTCCTGCAGGGCGTAGATGGACTTATCCATGTTGAACAGGTAAGCCACAACGCAGACAATAATGAACATCGGCAAGTTACCAAAGCCGAAGACTTCGCAGCCAATAAGGATGGGTGCGAGCAGCGTATTGGTGGCGCTGCCAAAGACGGCTGCGTAGCCCAGTGAGGCGCAGAGCTCGACGGGCATGCCGAGTTGAGCCTCGTTATGGCGACATCTGGGTAACAGAAAGGCCCGCGTTCCTCAGAGGCAAGATAGGCAATTCTGCTTCTGAGGTAGATCTCAATTCTGCCGACCGCACTGCCGACCGCATCAAACATTAACTGCCGGAGGGCTCGGTCAAATTCATACGTGTAGATGATGGTTTCGAATGTTGTGCCTTCGCGAAAGATGGTAATCCCGGACTTGCATTTGGTTTTGTAGGGAAACCAGTAGGCCGACAGTCTGTAGTGGTTGGCTTCGACCAAAGCTCGCTCGAGTTCGCTTTGATCAGAGCACTTAAGACCCTTGTTTTCTGTCAATAGTGCTATTTGTTCGTTGATGGATATCCGCGACTTCTGGTATTTCATTAAGCCTCTTGATAGAAAAAGAGCTGGAGTTGCGCATCGTTGAGAGGCTTTCCAGCTTTAGCAAAACAAACTTATAAGATGCGACGGGCCGCGTCAAGATAATTACCGGACGGCCTAGGAGGCGGCTGGTTGGCTGGCTTAAAACCCAGCGCGTGAAATGACGCTCCACGCTATTCAGCGCGCTTGATAGGATGACGAACCACAGTCTTAAGTTTCTCCGGCGCACACTTGCGTGGATCGGAAAGATAGATTTCGTGATGTAAACGGGTGTCTGAGAAGTCGGGGACATAGCCCTGCTCGGTCGCATATTCATGCATGGCGTCTACGGTTGCCGGCTCGCTGTCGTAGGGTCCGGTATGCATGCATTGAACGCAGAGACCCTCGTCAACTTTAAGCAGCTCGACGGCAGAAAAGTCCAGTTTCTTTTTGGCCGTGGCTTCCGCGACCGCCCAGTCAAAGTCATCCTGAGTGACGAAATCGGGCAGGCGGATGCACGAGATAAAGTTGAAATCGTCCTTGCGTACATAATCGATGTCGCCGCTCGGGGAGTCTTGCCACCAGAAGCCCTCGAGCGGCGGTGCCACAAAGTCGAAATAGCCCTCGATACTCCTTGAGCCTTTCTTTGACATCTTGACGGTATAGGTGATGCCGTAAAGCAGCGGCAGGGCATTTTGATACTCGCCACCTTCGGTATTTGGGTCGCCCTTTCCGCGAACGGCAACGTAGCTCATAGGCGGGACAGTTATGATACTCGGCTTGCTTGCAGGTCTGTAGAGCTCCTTGCATTCCTTCTTAAAGTCGAACGCCATGTTGGCCGCCTTTCTGCGTATTGGCCTGCTTAGATAGCGGAATCATATCATAGAAACGAACAGCTGTTCGAATGATTTGGCTGACAGATTGAGATGCGTGCGTTGTGTTTGGCGGTCGGCCTGGCCCCATCGATGATTTCTCTGCCTCCCCGGCGCCTCATCTATAGCTGCCGTTTCCCCATATAGAACCTGCCAAAAAAACCCGTCCCTTTTTAGTCGGTGCGAAATGGGTAATACTAAAGAGTTATCCGACCAGATGGGAACCGATCGATGGCTTATATCGAATTCAAAGACGTCATCAAGGCATACGGCGAGGGCGACGCCCGCATTCACGCACTCGACGGCGCGAGCTTTACGGTCGAGCGCGGCGAGCTCGCCATCATTTTGGGTGCTTCGGGTGCCGGCAAGACCACGGCGCTCAACATTCTGGGCGGCATGGATACGGCGACTTCCGGCACCGTGACGGTGGACGGGCGCGATGTGAGCTCCGCTAACGAGGCACAGCTCGTGGAATACCGCCGCGCCGACGTCGGCTTTGTCTTCCAGTTCTACAATCTGGTCCCCAACCTGACGGCGCTCGAAAATGTTGAGCTTGCGGCGCAAATCTGCCCTGATTCGCTCGATGCCGAGCAAACGCTTTGCCAGGTTGGCCTGGGTGAGCGCCTCGCCAACTTCCCCGCGCAGCTTTCGGGCGGCGAGCAGCAGCGCGTGTCCATTGCCCGCGCACTGGCAAAGAACCCCAAGCTGCTTTTGTGCGACGAGCCCACGGGCGCACTTGACTATAAAACCGGCAAGCAGATCTTGCAGCTGCTGCAGGACACTTGCCGCAAGCAGGGCATTACGGTCATCATCATCACCCACAACTCCGCGCTGGCGCCCATGGCCGATCGCCTGATCCGCTTTAAGAACGGTCGCGTGGAGAGCGAGACGGTCCAGCAAAATCCCGTGCCTATCGAGACGATCGAGTGGTAGCGCCCATGGACCAAGACCGCCAAAACAGCCTACGCCGCGACGCGCAGAACACGGAGCGCGAGCAGGATTTTACGACCTACCGCACTGCCCAAAGCTCAAACGATATGGTGCCGACGGTTTTTCGCCGTGGCATCTACCGCACAATCCGAGGCAGTCTTAAGCGCTTTTTGTCAATCGTGGTCATCACCGCGCTTGGCGTGAGCGTGATGTGCGGCCTTAAGGCGGGTTGCGAGGACCTGTGTGATTCGGTTGATGCCTACTTCGACCAGCAAAATGTCTATGACATTAACGTGCAGTCGACCTATGGCCTGACTGACGATGATCTCGACGCCATACAAGAGGTCGATGGCGTCGAAACGGCCGAGGGCATCTACACCGAGACCGCCTACACCGCCGTGGGCACAACGCGCGAGCGCGTGGTCGTGCAGAGTCTCTCCAAGGAGAACATCGATCAGCCGGTGCTCGTGAACGGCGATTTGCCCGAGAGCGCTGATGAAGTCGCGGTGACTTCGAAGTTCCTGAAGGCATCGGGCAAGAAAATCGGCGATACGGTGAGTTTTGCCGCCAATGACGCGAGCTCGTCCAATCAAAGCGCCAAGGACCAGTTTGCCGCGGGCGATTACACCATTACGGCCGAGGTCCTCGACCCCACTGATGTGAGCTCCGACTCGACAGTCAACGCCTTTCGCGCTGCTTCGGCGGCGGACTATAAGTTCTATGTGAGCGAGGACGCCGCGACATCTTCTTCCTACTCCGCGGTCCACGTGATCGTCGAGGGAGCCAAGAGCCTCAACTCCTATTCGGATTCCTACGCGGCAAAGATCAATGAGGTCAAGGGCAATATCGAGAAGATCCGCGAGGAGCGTGAGAAGGCGCGCGCCCAGGAGCTGACGGTCGACACGCCGGCGAGCTTGGACGCGGCTGAGCGTCAGGCGAATATGCTCTTTGGGATTGAGCAGGACAACATCAATCGCATGGCCGAGGGCAGCGACGAGCGTGCGCAGGCGCAAGCCGACCTGGATCAGCGTCGCGCCGCCGCCGATCAACAGTTTGCCGATGCCCGCGCCGAGCTCTCTGACCTGGGCGAATGCACTTGGTACATCCAGGACCGCGGCAATATCGCAAGCTACTCGAGCGTCGACAGCGACAGTTCTTCGATCGAGGCCATCGCCACGGTGTTCCCGTTCATCTTCTTTATCGTCGCCGTGCTCATCAGCCTTACCACCGCCACGCGTATGGTCGAGGAGGAGCGCACGCTTATTGGCCTGTACAAAGCACTCGGTTATTCGCGCGGGCGCATCCTGTCCAAATACGTGGACTATGCGCTGTGGGCTTGTCTGATCGGCGGCGTGCTCGGCAACATCATCGGATTTGTGGGCCTGCCGCTGTTCCTGTTTACGGTGTTCGACGACATGTACTCACTGCCCCAGATGCTGCTTTCGTACGACATCGTGTCGTCGCTCGTGTCGGTGGCGCTGTTTGCCGTGGGCGTGGTGGGCGCCACGATTATCGCCTGCCGCCACGAGATGGCCGAGACCCCGGCCTCGCTTATGCGTCCCAAGGCCCCGCGCGCTGGCTCGCGCATCTTGCTCGAGCGCATCGGCTTTATCTGGCGCCGCATGGGCTTCTTAAACAAGGTGGCGGCGCGTAACCTGTTCCGCTACAAAAAGCGTGCCTTTATGACCATCTTCGGTATCGCCGGCTGCACGGCGCTCGTGATCTGCGGTATGGGTATTCGTGATACGTCGGTCGCGCTGTCGCCCAAGCAGTACGGCCACGTCACGCGCTATGACCTGCTGGCGGTTGCCAATCCCGACGATTTTTCGCAGACGTGCGCGGCATTGGATGAGCGCAGCGCGGCCAAGGATTCTGACGTGACCGTGACTTCGACGCTGCCGATTATGACCGACAACGTCACCTTTACATTCGGCGGAAAGAGCGAGACCGTGCAGCTGATTGTGGTGCCCGATGACCGCACGAACGACCTGGACGACTACGTGCGTCTCGAGGATGAGTCCAAAGAGCCGCTGTCTTTGCGTGACGGAGACGTGTATCTGAGCAAGAGTTCACAGCTGGTGCTGGGGATTCAACCGGGCGATACGGCACACGTCCAGGATTCGTCGCTCAACGTAGCCAAGGTCAAAGTCAGCGACATTTCGCTCAACTATCTGGGCAATACGCTTTATATGACGCAGGGCACCTATGAGCGCGCGTTCGGTCGAAGCGTGCGCCTTAACGGTGTCTTTGTGCTGCTTAAGGGCTCAACTTCTGACCAGATTGCGTTTAGCAAGAAGCTTAAGAGCGACGGTTGGCTCACCATCTCAAGCACGGCCGAACATTGGCAGAACTACGAGGCGAACTTTGCGATTATCAATTCCGTCGTGGTGCTCGTGACCTTTATGGCGGCGTGCCTATCGTTTGTGGTGGTGTTTACGCTGTCCAACACGAATATCTCCGAGCGCGAACGCGAGCTGGCGACCATCAAGGTGCTGGGCTTCCGCCGTGGCGAGGTACACCACTACGTCAACAAGGAGACGCTGATCCTCACGGCAATTGGCGCCGCGCTGGGCGTGCCACTGGGCGGCTTGCTGGCCGAGAGTTTTACGTACATTTTGCAGATGCCGTCGCTGTACTTTGATGTTGAGGTCGAGCCGCTAAGCTACGTGCTCGCCGTGGTGCTTTCCTTTGGCTTTACGTTTATCGTCAACCTCGCCACCAATCGTACCCTCAACAAGATCGACATGGTCGGCGCCCTCAAAAGCGCCGAGTAACCTGCCTGGGATTCAAGCTGTAGCGAGCTGTAATGTACCACAACCGCATTTTTGCATAAACCGCCCCGCCGATTGCATATTTCGGCGGGGCGGTTGCTTTTTGCCCGCGGGTACCCCAGGGGGCGACGTGCAAATTCCGGAGTATTCAGCATCCCGGAGCCCGCGGGTGCGGGAGCGGGCGCACAAAAGCGCATTGAAAGCCTGACTTTGAGCTCCGGCGCCTCGAGGACCGCTCATTTTTTTTGCAGAATGCGGCCCGCGGCGCCTGTCTCTCGCCCAAAATCCAGTATGCAGGCACCCTCGGCTGCTGAATACTCCCAAAAATGCACGCCGCATCCTACCCCAGGCACTTGCAGCAAGAAGACGAATAGCCTCGGCCTCCTGCGGTAACCGGGGAGGCCGAGGCTATTCGTCGCCGAAGCTGATGCCCAACGCCTTGGCCTCGCGCACTAGATCGCTCTGGGGGTCGACGTACTTGAGCTTGCCAGCGACCTCCTCGAGCGGCATGTGGCACATCTTGCCGTCACGCAGGGCAATCATGTAGCCAAACTCGCCGCGTAGGCAGCCCAGCGCGGCCTCGACGCCGCACTGGGTCGCAAAGATGCGGTCCTGGGCGTCGGGCTGACCGCCGCGCTGCGTGTGGCCGGGGATGGCGACGCGGGTCTCGCGACCGGTCTTGGCCTCGATCTCCTTGGCGATGTCGTAGACGATCGACGGGCTCGTGCGCTCGGCGAGCTTTTTCTTGTACTCCTTCTTGGACAGCGCCGCGTCCTCCTTGGAGATAGCGCCCTCGGCGACGGCTACAATCGTAAAGCGGCTGCCGGTTTCCATGCGATGCTCGATGGTCTTGATGACGTTATCCATGTCGTAGGGGATCTCGGGAATCAAGATGACATCCGCGCCGCCCGCGACGCCGGCATACAGCGGGATCCAGCCAACCTTGTGGCCCATGATCTCGATAACGAACACGCGGCCGTGGCTCGAAGCGGTGGTGTGGATGTCGTCGATGCACTTGGTGGCGACGTCGATGGCGCTCGTAAAGCCAAACGTCAGCTCGGTGCCCCATGTGTCGTTATCGATGGTCTTGGGCAGCGCGATAACGTTGAGGCCCTCTTCGCGCAGGCGGTTGGCGGTCTTGGTGGAGCCGTTACCGCCCAGCATAAACAGGCAGTCGAGCTGCAGCTTATGATAGGTGTGGACCATCGCCGGCACCTTCTCGACACCATCGGCCTCGGGGGTATCCAGACGCTTGAACGGTGTGCGGCTTGTGCCCAGGATGGTGCCGCCGCGGGTGAGGATGCCGCTAAAATCGGCGGGCGTCATGACGCGGAACCTGCTGTAGATAAGGCCCTGGTAGCCGTCCTCAAAACCATAGATCTCGATAGGTTCTTCGCTATTGGTTATAAGCGTTTTGACGATGCCGCGCATGGTGGCGTTGAGCGCCTGGCAGTCGCCGCCACTAGTAAGAAGACCGATTCTAAGCATGGTGAATCCTTCCGGGCAAGTTATAACATGCGCATAAGTTTACCCCCGCACACTGTTGATACGGGGGTAAAACGTGTTAGCTCAAATGTATGGAAATGTAAGCAACGTCAGGCCAGCGTAAGGACGACGGTGCCAGCTCCTTACAGCGCGAAGGCATCGATGTCGCCCCAGTGGCGGCGCAGCGTGATGGCGGCAGCGGGCTCGGTGTTGTCAAAGACGACCGACCACTGCGTGTTGCTGGTGATGTCTTCCGGATTGGGCTCTTGCGCCGCAGCGCGTAGGGCCTTCCAAGCGACTGCCTCGTTCTGGGCACCGACATGGGCGTCAAGGACATCGGCGATTGCGACGGCGCGCTCTTTACCATGGCCCAGCTCGCCATTCTTTTGGTTGGGCAGCACTTCGTCGCCATAGCAGGCATAGAAGTTCGTAACCTGGCGTACAGGAGTCGCTTTGAAAGCGCGGTCCGGATCGCGCGGATCCCACTCTACTACGCGCGCGTCACCGGCGGCGTCGTTGATAAAGAAGTGGTAATCGCGTCCTGCCATAGCGTGCATGTCGTAGGCGGAAAGCAGGTCGACAGCTTCTTGCGTGGTGGCGGCACGGTCGAGCACCAGGCGGATGGCGAGCGAGGTATTGATGGCGGGGCGTTGCGTGTCCTGGTCACAGGGCTTGGAATCCAGGGTGAGTACGGCAATGGACACGCCGCATTCGTTAACACCGTCGAGCTGGGCAAACGGGCCCATCAACGCCGCGGCGCGTCCGGTGATGGAGTCAAGCGGAGTGTTGGCGCCCAGGTTATTGAGGGCGGCAAACCCGATGGAAGCATAGCCGCCGCGTGGGTGATTGCGCACCAGCAGCGCCGAGGTGTCGTCTTTAAAGTCGTAATTGCGACCGGTGCGCACGCGGCCTTCGGCATCTACGGCGACAAAAGCGCTGCAGGCAAACTGGGGCGCCTGGACATGTACCGGCACACCGGGCAGCACCTGCGCCACCACGGCATCGATGTAGGCCTGGTCGTCGCGCACGCCAGCGGCGATGATGCGATCAAGATCGTAGTCGTAGGCGATGTCGATTGCGTACAGGTCATAGCCATCCGCGTAGCCGGTCAAGCGTTTGAGCGACGCGGCGGACTTGATTTGCTTGTGATAAACGATACCGGTGGCAGCGGCAAGGCCGACGGCGACTCCCGCGACACCGCAGGCGATGGCAATGTTACGTGGCTTCATGACGGCTCCTCTCGTCCTGTTAGCGCAATTGTCGCAAAGGGAGCGCGGGCATGAGGGCTCAACTTGGTGAGCGGCGCGGAATTAAGCATGGAATGAAGAGTGCGGCACTGGCGCGGCGGGGTATGCTGGAGGGGACCATCAGCCCAGCGAAAGGGGAGAGCATGACGGATCAGGAAACGCCCGAGCGCGTGCACGTGACGGCCGACGATATCGAGGCCGCCAACGACCTTATCGACTTTATCGAGGCATGCCCCAGCATGTTCCATACGGCGGCGACCATTATGGCCGAACTCGACGAGGCGGGCTTTACCTACCTGCCCGAGAACGCGGCGTGGGATATCGAGCCGGGCGGGCGTTATTACACGCAGCGCAACACTTCGAGCGTTGTTGCCTTTAAGGTGGGCGAGGACCTGGCTGCTACGTGGGGCGAGGACGGCGTTGCCGGCGACTATCATTTTCAACTGACGGCGTCGCACAGCGATTCGCCGACGTTTAAGGTCAAGGCCGTGCCCGAGCTCGATGGCGCAGGCGAGACGCTGCGCCTGAACACCGAGGCCTACGGCGGCATGATCGACTACACCTGGTTCGATCGCCCGCTGGCGCTCGCGGGCCGCGTGCTGGTGCGCGAGGGCGACCGTATTGAGAGCCGCTTGCTTGCCACCGAGCGCGAGGTCGCTATCATTCCGAGCCTTGCCATCCATATGAATCGTGGCGTCAACGAGGGCTTTGCGCCCAACCGTGCTGTCGACCTGTGCCCGCTCATCAGCGCCGGCGAGCTTAAGCAGGGTGACTTTGACGCCCTGATCGCCGAAGAGCTGGATGTTGAGCCCGAGCAGATCCTGGGTCGCGATCTGTTCCTGGTTAATCGTCAGGATGCGCGCATTTGGGGTTGGGCCGACGAATTTATCTCGACGCCCAAGCTCGATGACCTGGCCTGCGCCTACACCTCGCTGCAGGCATTTTTGGGTGCCGAGAACGCGCACGACGTCTCGGTCTTCTGCTGCTTCGATAACGAGGAGGTTGGCTCCGAGACCAAGCAGGGCGCCATGTCGACGTTCTTGGCCGACGCGCTGCGCCGCATTAACGGCTCGCTGGGCTTTGACGACGAGTCGTATCATCGCGCCCTTGCCGCATCGATGCTCGTGAGCTGCGACAACGCGCATGCCGTGCACCCCAACCACGCCGAGAAGTGCGATGTGCGCAACCAGGTGGTGCTCAACGGCGGCATCGTTATCAAGGAAGCTGCCAACCAGCACTACTGCACCGATGCCTTTAGCCGCGCGGTGTTTCAGGCTATCTGCGATGACGCCGATGTGCCCACGCAGGCCTTCGCCAACAAGAGCGACATGGCCGGCGGTTCCACCCTCGGCAATCTGTCTAATATGCAGGCGAGTATGCACGCCGTAGACGTGGGCCTGCCACAGCTGGCCATGCACTCGAGTTACGAGACCGGCGGCGTGCGCGACGTGATGTACGCCATCCGCGCCCTCACCGCCTTCTACGAGCACGACCTCCATATCAACGGTGCCGAAAGCGTGGAGCTCTAAACCTGCCAAAAAGGGATGTTAATTTTGGCAGGTTTTATCTGGGCGAATGCAAGGGGTAAAACCGAACTAGATTGGTGATACGTGGCCGCCGAGGTGCAGTGTGCCTCGGCGGCTTTTTGTGTACAGAGTACGGCTAATGCTTATAAATGCTATACATGCTTTACGTATCTACCATAGAGTTTTATGATAGTTTTGAAGTATTAAGGAGGGGTCATGACCACAACAGCCGCTCAGATCAACGTGCGTCTCGATGCCGATCTCAAAAGGAGTGGGGACGCCGCTCTCTCCAGGGCCGGTATGACGCCGAGCCAAGCGGTGCGAGCGCTCTGGCAGCTTGCAGCGTCGCTGGCCGATCGCCCCGGTGCGCTCGAGGATATCCTGCTGCCCAGTCGTGCCCGGGCGGAACAGCGCGAGCGCGAAAAGGCCGCCAAACGTAAGCTCGAGCTCATGGATCAGGGGTCGAAGCTATTCGCTGCCGCTTGCCGTGAGTCAGGAATCGATATGGTCAAGGCTCAGCCATCGGACGACGAAGAGCTCAAACGGAATGCCTATGCTGATCGCTATGGCGAGGAGATGAGCTGGCTCTATGAGTGAGAATCCTAAGCGTATCTTGGTTGACACCAACGTCTGGCTTGATTATTTCATCCCTTCACGACGCGGTCGTTCGGCGGCAATTGAGTTTTTGCGTGATGCGTGTACGGCTCAGGCTGAGCTGATGTATGCGGCGACATCGTCCAAAGACCTGTTCTATTTGATTTCGAGTGAACATAAGGCGTGGTATCGGCGAGAGCACGGTTCGCTGTCTCAAGATGCCGCTTCGGCGGCGACATCACTCGCATGGGATTGTCTTGATGTGTTGTCGCAACTTGCTACGCCCGTGCCCTGCGACCTGAGCGACATATGGATGGCGAGTAAGCAGCGTGAGCTCCATGGCGATTACGAAGACGATTTAATCATCGCGGCAGCGATGCGCGCAAAGACAGACCTTCTGGTCACCAACGATGTCAAGCTCTGCTCACACGCACCAGTCGCCGCAATGAGCGTAGAAGACGCAAAGAATTACTTAGCAACGCTCTAACAATTTGAAGACCCCACAGGTTGAACAAAAGTCAGCGAGAGCTCGCCAGAGCGAGCAAGGTGACGTGAAAGAGGAGGGCATTGGCCTTTTGGCCATGCCCGACGATTGAACGCCAGATTGCCGCTCTGGCGGGCTCGTAGCGTCGAGGGGTTCCGGCGTTTGGTAAAACGCCGGAACCCTAATGTTCGATCCAGCAGCGAAGCGTCTCGCCGGCCTGCAGATGACGCAGATTCTCCGCGGCGATGTCTACGACATTGTTGAGCGTGGCTGCCAGGTGGAACCATCCGGAGACGTGCGGTGTGACGAGCATGTTGGGCGCATCCCACAGGGGGCTTGTCGCAGGCAGCGGCTCGGGGTCGGTGACGTCGACCGCGGCGCCGGCAAGGTGTCCGGACTCAAGAGCGGCAACCAGATCGTCGGCAACAACAAGGTCACCGCGGCCGCCATTGGCAAAGAAGGCGCCCGGTTTCATCGCGGCGAAGAACTCGGCGTTCGCCAGGCCGCGGGTCTCGGGCGTGCTCGGCATAAAGGATGCGACGACGTCGGCTTCGGCCAGGCGCTCGGGCAGGGCATCCATGCCGTCCATGTCCTCAAATACAATGGGGTAGACGAGCGGATGGCGCTTGATGCCGCGGACGTGCGCACCCATGCTGCGGCAGAGCGTGGCAAAGTGGCCGCCGATATCGCCTGCGCCCAGCACCAGCACATTGGCGTTTTTGAGCGAGGTAACCGGCCCCAAATCCTCCCAGCGATGCTCACGCTGCAGATCGTGATAGCCGGGCAGGCGCTTCATCATGGAAAGGACCATGGCAAACATGTGCTCGCTCACGGCTTGGCCGTAGGCGCCGATTGAGCAAGACAGCTTGGCGTCGGCTGGCACGGTACCGGCGGCAAGGTAATCGTCATAGCCGGCAGTCTGCAATTGCAACAGCTGGAGATGTTCGCATGCCGTGAGCATGTCAGGGTCGATGTTGCCCAAGATCACGTCGGCGTTGGCGACCTGCTCGCGCGTGGCGGCGTCGGCACTCGTGTAGAAAAAGTCCTCGCCCGGAGCACTCGACTCAAGAATTGCGCGATGACGGTCGTTGACGGGCAGCAAAACCAGGATGTTCACAAGCAGTCCTCTCCGCTCGACCTGCCAAAAAGGGACAGGTTTATTTTGACAGGTTTTATCAGGCAAAACGTTCAAATAAAAACGCCGGATGCAAGACGAGCGTGCCCGTCAGCATCCGGCGTATCTACAGCTACCAGCTCAGCAGCTCGTAACCATCCTCGGTCACCACGAGCTGTACCTCGCACTGGGCCGAATCGCTGCCGTCCTTGGTGCGCACGCACCAGCCGTCGCCCTTGCTAATCTTGATGTCGGGTGCTCCGGCGTTGACCATGGGCTCGATGGTAAAGACCATGCCCGGAGCCATGATGGTGTCCACATCGGGCGCCTCGGTGGTAAAGCCCACAAATGGGTCCTCGTGGAACTCTTTGCCAATGCCGTGCCCGCCGTACTCGCGCACCACGCTAAAGCCGGCGTCCTCGACGGTCTTTTGCACAGCCTCGGCCATAACGGAGAGCGGTAGCCATGGCTTGACGGCTGCCAGACCCGCCTCCACGCTGGCACGGGTGACGTCGACCAGGCGCTGGCGCTCGGCCGAGACCTCGCCGATGCAGAACATGCGGCTCGAATCACTAAAGTAACCGTCCAAGATCGTGGAGCAGTCTACGTTGATGATGTCGCCCTCGTGCAGCACATCCGCATCGCAGGGGATGCCGTGGCAGACGACGTCGTTGATCGAGGTGCACACGCTCTTGGGATAGCCCTCGTAGTTAAGGTCGGCCGGCGTGCCACCGTGCTCGACGGTGTAGTCGTAGATCATCTGGTCGATCTGGTTGGTGGTCATGCCTGCGGCGATATGCTCGCCCACATAATCGAGCACGCCCACGTTGATGGCTGCCGAGCGCTTGATGCCCTCGATATCGGCGGGAGTCTTGTAGAGCGTACGGGGCAGAACCTCCCAGCCTTCTTCCCACAAGCGCTCGAGGCGCTCATCAAAGGCGCTATGGCATTTCTTGTATTTCTTGCCGCTGCCGCACCAGCAAGCGTCGTTGCGGCCGGGCACGGGTCCTTTGTCATACATGGCTAACTTCCTTTCATTCGCAGCTAGTATAGCCCACCCACGCGGCCATAAAAGTTGCAGTGATATAGTTCCGATTTAAGCGGTTTAACAGCACAAACAGGAACTATATCACCGCAACTGATGGAGCGGGGTGGCGGGCACTAGCTGCTGCGTGGTTTTGCTAGTAGCTCACCTGGCAGGGAATGCCGAGGGCGCGCACGCGCGCGGCAATGGCGTCGAGCACCTCAGGCGCCGCTTTGGCAAGGCCGGCGATCGGTGTCTCGCGCGCCACCGTGTAAATGGTTGCTTCTTGTGGACGAATGCGCTCAAGCGCCACGAGCCAGGGGGCAACGTACTCCTCGCCGGTGTTGTCGATGGGCTTGCCCTGATACTCACCGGTCAAAAAGATCGTCTGGATAATAACGTGACCGTCAAAGCTTTCGAACGTCTCAATCTGGTGCTCGACGTCGTAGGGGCCAACAGGCTGGTCGAGCAGCTGGATAAACGCCGGGTCGACGGTATCGAGCTTAAGAATGTTGTCGTCGACCATCATGAGCGCATCGTGTACCTGGGGACGGTCGGCGCGTGTGCCGTTGGAGAGCACGGCGATCTTGGAGTTTGGGGCAAGCTCGTCGCGCAGCGCGACGGCGCCGGCGATGGCCTGCGGAAACTCCGGCGCGGCGGTGGGCTCGCCGTTGCCTGCGAAGGTGATCACATCGGGGAGCTCGCCCTCGGCTGCCATCTCGCGCAGCTTTGCCTCGAGCGCGTCGAGTACCATGGCAGCTGTGTTATACGGCTCATGGCAGGGGCGCTCGGCGTTGAGGCCGTTTTCGCAGTAGATGCAGTCGAACGTGCAGATTTTGCCGCTGGCCGGCATCATGTTGACGCCGAGCGAGAGGCCAAGGCGACGGCTGCGAACGGGCCCAAAGATAGGGCTGGCATTCAAAAACGTAGACATAGGCATATGCTCCTCAAGACAATTGTGCCTAAGCATAGCATCGGCTCCAAAGCAAGGTGCGGGCTCTTGCTTTACAAGTTTCGTTTTTTCACGTCGCTCATTATGCCGTGCCATGAAAAGCCTCGGGTCGGGTAAAGTTAATCTGTTAACAAGGTGTAAAGCAATGCGGGTCCATCCAATCGTGCTGACGTGCAACTGGATGAGCATTGATGATGGGGGCACAACATGGATTTTACGGTCGAGAATGCGGGCACCACGATTGCCTGTCGCGAATATGCCGGCCCGGATGTGTCGCCTGATGCTCCTGCCTTGGTGTGCGTGCACGGCGCTTGTGTCGACGGCACATTTTTCGACGGCATCGCTTGTGAGCTCAGTCGCAACTACCGCGTAATTGCCTACGACCGCCGCGGCTGTGGTGGCAGCAGCGAAGCGGCAGACGGCAGCTATGATCTTGCCGCTCAGGCCGCCGACCTGCAAGCCGTGATCGAACACGTTGGCGCTTCGGCAAATGTGCTTGCGCACAGCGCCGGTACGTTGGTGGCGCTGGAGCTTCTTCGCACCGAGCCCCATCTCGTCGCCCGTGCGATTCTGCATGAGCCGGCTGTGTCGGCCGAAGGCGTCGGCATGGGCGCAGCTCCGGTTTTGCTCGATATGATTGCGGCTGGAAAGGTTTCAAGGGCGCTCCGGCTTTTCTTGGGAGCCCTCGGCGACTTGGACCCCGAGGCTCCTGGAACGACCGAGGCAGAAGCCAAGCATGCCCTGCGCAACGGCCGCAGTTTCATGGCAAACGAATACGGGATTACTATGACCTGCGTTCCCGATTGGGATAGCGTTCGCGCGTCGAAAACGGTGGCCGCCGTGCTCCTAGGCGAGCTCTCGATTGGCACGCCCCGCGAGGCTGGCACGCGAGCGGCTGCCGAATATCTCGATTGCCCTCTCGTGACGATCCCGGGCGCGCATAACGGTCTGCGCGATCGCCCGGCAGCGGCTGCCCGGGCTGTCCGTGGCATCCTGTGGCTCTAGCATCTGCAATAGCCAAAGCAGGCTTCATCCGCAAACGTTTCGGCCGTATTAACAAACGTGCTCAAAACCTCGCGTCTGCGGCTTCAATCGCGCCGTCTGCCAACTCATAAGAATGTGGCAGCATTCACGTACTTACCTGCATCGACAAGGTGTTACCCTTGTAACATTTGGAACCCACCGCTACCATGCGAAACTATCGAAAGGGCCCCATATGCTCAATAATCACGAGGTCAATCTAACCGACGAGGAGGCCGCCGCTGAGGTCGCCCGCGTCGCGAAGACCTACCCCGTGGTACGTTTGCTGTCGGCCGATCAGATTAAGAGCGAACCTAACTGCCTGCTCGCCGGCGATCGGTGTCCTTGTTTGCGCCAGTCGAGTCTTGAGGCTTTGGCAGATTCCGATGAGGTGTCGGAGCAACTGCTCAATGATGGGACTGAGTACCGCGCCCGTCTACGCCCTCTGAAGGTCGAGGGCGAGCCTCACGTCTTGCTGATGGTGCGTCCGATTGATGAGCAAGAGGCCGCAGAAGAGGACCTTGTCTACACCGACGTGCTGACGAGCGTGCGCAATCGCCGATATTACGAGGAAAAGCTCCGTAGCGCCCGCATGAATGCCGGCGTTGCGATGATCGACGTTGATGATTTTAGGGCCTTCAACGATACGTGTGGCCGTCATGCCGGCGACCTTGCGCTCGGTGCTGTGGCGACAGCCATACGCAGCGGAATTCGTTCGACTGACGAGCTTGTGCGCTATGGCTGCGACAAGTTTGTGGTTGTCATGCCCAATATTCCCTCCGATGACTTCACCCGTCGCCTGCATCAGGTGTCCGATGCCGTTCATTCCACGATTATTCCGGGCCATGAGTACGTGAGCTTGACGGCATGTGTTGGTGGCGTTCGCATTCATGGCGAGACGGTCGATGAGGGCGTTGGCCGCGCTGCTCAGTTACTGAGCCGCGCTAAGGCAAAAGCCGGTACGGTCGTGACCGATGCCGATTCCATCGAGGCCTTCCAAAGCGAAAAGCCTTTGGTGCTTATCGCCGATGACTCCGAGATGAACCGAGCCATTCTCAGCGAGATGCTCAAGGACGAGCATTGCATCCTCGAGGCCGATAACGGTCGTGCGGCGCTCGACATGGTCGACCGCTATGGCGATGAGTTGTCGCTCGTGCTGCTGGACATTGTGATGCCGGGCATAAGCGGCTTTGAGGTGCTGGCCGATCTGTCGCGCCGATCGGGTATCGATAATCTGCCTGTCATCATGATTTCGAGCGAAGATTCCGATGATGCGGTTCTGCGCGCGTACGAGCTGGGCGCCTCGGACTATATCAACCGCCCGTTTGACTCCCGTATCGTGCGCCGCCGCGTAAGCAACACCATCCGCCTGTACGCCAAACAGCGCCGCCTGACGAGCCTGCTGTCCCAGCAGTACAACGAGCGCGTCAAGAACAGTCGCATGCTCATCGACATCATGGCTGGCGTCATGGAGCTGCGCAATGGCGAGAGCGGCAGGCACGTCACGAACATCGAAAAGCTGACCGAGCTGCTGCTTGGCTGCCTGGTCCAGCGTAGCGGCACGATCTCCCTCGACAATGAGGAACGCTCCACGATTGCCCTGGCTTCGGCGCTGCACGATATCGGCAAGATGTCGATTGACGATGCGATCCTCAACAAGCCCGGACGCCTTACGCCCGATGAGTTCGAGATTATGAAGACGCATACCACGATCGGCGCCGACATGCTGCTTGAGCTGGGTAGCCATCACGCCGGTAATGCGCTTATGGAATATGCGTACCAGATTGCGCGTTGGCACCACGAGCGCTGGGACGGCAAGGGTTATCCCGATGGCCTTAAGGGCGACGATATCCCCATCGCCGCGCAGGTGGTTTCGGTGGCCGACGTGTACGATGCGCTGACGAGCGTGCGCGTATACAAAGACGCTATCCCGCACAAGGAGGCAATCCAGATGATCCTGGACGGTAAGTGCGGCACCTTTAACCCGCTGTTGCTCGACTGCCTGCTCGAGGTGCAAGACCGTATTGCCGAGACGTTGGCACGCCCCGCCGACGTTGTCGCGTTTCCCACGATTTAGTTTGACCAAAGGAGCTTTAATCCATGATTTCCATGCGTGAGGCGTATGAGAAGATCGGCGCTAATTATGATGACGCGTGCGCTCGGCTGATGGGCGAGGAAATGCTTGCCCGCTTTGCCCTCAAGTTTTTGGATGACGAGAGCATGGACAAGCTGGAGGCCGCCATGGCGGCAGGAGACGCCGAAGGTGCGTTTATGGCAGCGCACACGCTCAAGGGCGTGAGCCAGAACCTGGGATTCGATAATCTGTACGAGCCGGCGGTCGTGGTGACCGAGGCGCCGCGCGGCGCCGATGCCGTTGACGGCGCTCGCGAGGGAATGCATGCGTTGCAGCAGCAATATGCGGCTACGATGTCGGCCCTGCGCGAGGCGGCCGAGTAAGAGGCTGTGAGCCTTGATGACTATGAGCGTGGATAATCTCCCGTTTTAGGCCCGGTGGCGGCCTCAAAGTGGGAGATTATCCACGCTCGTTCGGTAAGTGTCCGAAAATCCACGCTCACCCCTTCTGATTAGTGAATGGCCCATGCGCACTGGCGGGGCTTTCCGCATGCAATCCATATCGTTGTTCGATAAACTGTTCGAATAACGATAGAGTCGATGAGGGTGAGTTATGTCCAACAACGTTCAGCGTATGGCCAAGGCGGGCGAAAATATCAGGAAGCTTGGTTTTTGCATGGCAGCCGTTTTTGCAGGGATGCTCGTCGCTTTTGCCGCGTTGGTTGTTTACGTGATCTGGTATGCGGTTGCAAACGTTGTTTCTGTCGATTCTTTCGGTGTCGTGACGCTTCTCAATGGCGGGAGCATCGTTATCCCAAGCGGGCTGTGCCTGGCACTCGCCGTGGGTGTTTCGCTTGTCGTTTTGTGCGGAATCAGCCATAACATCTCTCGGGGCGTCTCGCCCTTTACCAAGGCGCATGTGCGGCTTATCCGTGTTCTCGCGCTTGCCTTTGCTGTTAACGCCGCGGTTTCGCTTGTTGGTGCCTATGGATCGGTCAATCTCACCATTGGCGGACTGGAGCTTTACATTGTGCCTCATTCCTTCGTTATTGAGATTTGCCAAGGCGCTACCTTTGATGCGGGGTCGTTTATCGGCGCAGTTGTCTGTTTGTTTATCTCGGCGATCTGGAGTTATGCCTCGCTGCTCCAAGAGCAGTCTGACGAGCTTGTGTAGGAGGAAACATGAGCTATCTCATCATCGAGCTTGAGACGCAGCTGCTTAAGACCGGAAAGACCAGCGCTGATCTGATTCGGGCGACGGGGCATACTCCGGCTAATATTTCAAAGCTTAGAAACGGAAAGATAAAAGCTATTCGCCTAAAGACGCTTCTCGATATCTGTGATGAGCTTGATTGTCAACCGGGAGATATTATTCAGCGCGTGAGCGAGAAAGAGCTTGAGGAGCTTATTGTCGAGCGTGCAAAAAACGTTGTGAGGCAGATGCGGGACGGCGGAGGCAATGAGGCGTCGCTTCCGACATCAGTCTTTGCTGTCGATTTGAGCGACGAGTAGCTTAGGGCGAACAACTAAAACGAAATATCAGCGTGAAGGGACCCGTGTCTAACACGGGTTCTTTCTTTTAGATTATCTTGACAAATATGAGTTATCGAAAAACAATAATAACTATGGAAAACGATAAAGTAAAGAAGGAACGATATGAGCGGTTTTGCTATCAAGCGGAACGGGAGGCCGATGAACGCATCAGCGATAAAGCTATCAAAGGTGTCAAAGCGCTATGGGAAACGGCGTGTGTTGCAAAACGTTTCCTTCGAGGTACACCAGTCTGAGCTCTGCGCCCTTGTTGGTGCAAACGGTGCGGGCAAAAGCACGCTTATTAAAATCGTCTTGGGCCTCTGCGAGCCATCGTCGGGGAGCGTGGAGCTCTTTGGAGGCAAATCAAAAAAAGAGCTTGGTCTGATGCGGACGCGTGTCGGCTATGTGCCAGATTCCAGCGGAACATACCAATCTCTCAACGCGGTTGAGAATCTTCAAATCCGATGTGCGGAATGGGGACTTGATGAGAATCGTGAGATTCCTCGCGTTTTGAGCCTAGTCGGGCTGGACGTCGATGAAAAAAAGAGCGTAAGCAGTTTTTCTCTGGGAATGAAGCGGCGGCTGGATATAGCTACGGCTTTGTTGGGTGACACTGACTTGCTAGTTTTCGATGAGCCAGCAAATGGATTGGACCCGCTGGGCATCGAGAGTATATGGACCCTTATCGGCCGATTGAATCGAGAGCAGGGTAAGACCATGCTCATCTCTAGTCATGATTTGGATGAGTTGGCATCGGTTGCAACAAGTTGCCTGTTTATTCATGACGGTAAACTGCTGAAAAAGGAATCGATGGATGTCATAAGGGACGAGGCGCCGTCCCTAAAAGAATATTACAGGCGCTTGATGAAGGCGGTCTCGCTATGAAGCGGGCGATTCATCCCATAAAGGCGGACATGATACGTTTACACAGGATGTTTCCGGCGAAGTTTGGTCTTGCGCTTATGCTGGCGTTCGGCCTTCTCTTCGGCATCTTTCTAAAAAACGGAACAACGTTGCTCGCCTTTGGCAATAGCGTTTTTGGGGAGGATATTGGCTTCTGCTGGAATGTAATCGATCCTTCTGCACCCGATGAGTCCCTTGTGCGTAGCGCCTTTGCCGGCACATCTCTGCTTGTGCCGCTCATCGTTTGCCTGGTAATTCTACAGGAGCGTGGCTATGAAGAGGGCTGCCGAATTTCTTTGGCAAGAGGTCTCAACCGCTTTTATGGGGCTCTAGCCCATGCATTTTCGTCTGCTTTAATAATTGGCGCAGCATATAGTGCGCTTTGCCTTCTTCTTTTTGCAATAGCCATAATACGTGGAGGGCATAACTACTCGCACGACATGCTAACTGTATTTTTGCCTGCAATGATAGTCAACGCCGTATTGGTGATATCGGTTGCGTTGGAGACGACGACCATCTATCGGATTACAGGCAGCGCCGTATTGAGCGGGGCTGTGGTAATAATCGGATTTGTCATGAGCTTGACGCTCTACGGAACTTACCTTCAGACGCCCATACCGTCCTTGCGATGGATCTTCTTTCTTCCGGGGCCGTACCTTGGAGTCGGATGTGCCCTTGGGTATAGCGATATGGGGCAGCTGACGCTTCTGGGATATGGCGCGGCAGCCAGCTGTCTATCGGTATTGATTTACGCTCTCGTGAGCTTTCGTGCTGGGGGTGTGCTCAATGGCTCGTCAGACTAGAAGATTCCTTCATTCAGAATTGAAGCATGTGAGCAAATGGACGTACGCCTTAATCCTGGTAATTTATTCGTGCATGGTGGTATTGCAGCTTAGTTCTTTCCCGATGTGGTTCTGTAGCCTCCGTGAGAACAGTTTCTTAGGCTTTTTCCCAGACCCGACGCTTCGGCTATCGGCAGAGGATGTCCTTCTATTTGGTAATGCAGAGGTTTTTCGCGGTCTGCTGTTCAACGTAGCCCCGTTGGCTCATGCATTGTTCTTTCCGTTCATCGCGGCTTGCATTGTGCCGCGCTTTGTCAGTTCGGGCTTTATTGAGGAACCGTGGGGGTTGTCGGAGGCTCGGGGAGGGAAGCGTGTGTGCGCTATCGTTGCGCGAGTGGTGCTGTCTTCTTTTGCCCTTTTGGGCGCGTTTATCCTGTCGAGTGTCGTTTTGTACTGCCTTAACTGCGCGATCGTTTTAGATGCTCAACAGTATTTCAACCTGAATATTTTTTGCTATCGACTTCTTCTGGCGAGTGTCGTCTGCCTTGCATACGTGGTCTCTGGCGTGATTGCCGTTTCCTATTTTGGATCCGGCTTCGGTCCGATTGGCATGCTGCTGCTTGTCAACGTTGTAGCGATCTACATACAGCTCGGGGCCAATTCCATACTTCCGCTTCCGTCCTCGATGCTCATGTGGATTTGTGGCGTGACCCCGTTGGGGAATAGTCAATGCATTTCGATTCTAATTGACTGCCTAATAAACGTAGCAAGCGTTTTTGCCATTTGCTTTGCCGTCGACCGATTGCGGTCGAGATTTCTTTGATTGTTTGTGAGGGATAATCATACCGAGCATACCAAATACAGGGGGGCGCGGGCACCGTGGCTGATGTCCGCCCCCCTCGGCATGGAAGGTTTAAGCCTGTGTGATTCGCGAGCTATCGCGCCTGCTTAACCTTTGCCGCTGCCTCGACAAACGACTTCCACAGGTTAAAGTCGGTCTCGAGCGTCTTCCACGTGTACTCAGGGTGCCATTGCACGCCCAGGCAGAAAGGCTGGCCTTCGACTTCGATGCACTCGGGAACGCCGTCGGTTGCCTTGGCGACCAAGCGCGTGCTTTTATCCAGACGATCGACGCAGCAGTGGTGTGCGGAGTTGGTCTGGATCAGCCTGTGCCCGCCAACCGCGCGTTCGAGCAGCGAGCCCGGCACAACCTCGACGGGATGCACGGGATCGTTGAGCACGTGGGTATGGCGCCACTGCGTGCGGCCCTCGCGCGCACCCAGGCTCGGCACGTCCATGCACAGGGTGCCGCCGGTGGCGACATTGAGCAACTGCGTGCCGCGGCAGGTGGTAAAGAGCGGCTTTTTGGCGCGAAGTACCTCGTTAACCAGCTTAAACTCAAAACGGTCGCGAATCTCGCAGCACAGCGTGGGGTCGTAAGGACGCTCGTCGCCCCAGCGTTTGGGGTTGACGTCCGGACCGCCGGGAATGGCGATGCCGTCGGCGATTTCCACGTAATGACGGATAACGTCGACGTCTTCGGTAATGGACATCTGCAGCGGCAGACCGCCGGCGGCAAGAATGGCGTCGACAAAGACACTTGCGATTTCTTCGTTGGGGGAGAGCATCTCGGTTAAAAACGGCTCTGCCTCTTCCCAGCGCGGCGCGACGAGGATGAGCGGACGGTCGGCGGGGGCGACGTCGACATGTGGGGTGTAGGACGATGAAGTGCGAGTTCCGATCATAGGTGTAACTTTCGAGTTTGGATGGGCATGGCTGGCGGGTGGGCGGTCTGGCTAGTGACCCTTGATGGAGTTGAGGAAGTCCTGGGCGCGCTTGGTCTGGGGGTGGTCGAAGAACTCGTCGGGCGTGCCGGTTTCTACGATCTGGCCGTCGGCCATAAACACGACGCGGTCGGCCACGCGGCGGGCAAAGTTCATTTCGTGCGTGATGACAATCATCGTCATGCCCTGCTGGGCCAGACGGACCATGACCTCGAGCACCTCGTTGATCATTTCGGGATCGAGGGCGCTTGTGGGCTCGTCAAAGAGCATGGCCTTGGGTTGCATGGCAAGCGAGCGGGCGATGGCTACGCGCTGCTGCTGGCCGCCCGAAAGCTGTGCGGGCACCTTATCGGCCTGCTCGGCAACGCCTACGCGGCTCAGCAGGTCCATGGCGCGCTCACGGGCCTCATCCTTGGAGACGCCCAACACGTCGACCGGCCCCAGCATGACGTTCTGCAGTACGGTCATATGTGCAAACAGGTTGAACTGTTGGAACACCATGCCCAGTTCGGCGCGCATGCGGGCAAGGTCCTTGCCTTCTTGCGGCAGGGGCTCGCCTTCGATGAGGATCTCGCCCGAGTCGATGGTCTCCAAGCGGTTGATGGTGCGGCACATGGTCGACTTGCCCGAGCCCGAGGGGCCAATTACAACAACGACCTCGCCGCGGTCGACCGAGAGATTGATGTCGTTGAGGACATGTAGATCGCCATAGTGCTTATCGACGTGTCTGAGCTCGATCAGCGGCTGATTGCCGGTTGAAGAGGTGCTCTGTGCCATGGTGCTCGGCTCCTTATGATTCGAAATGGTAAAGCGTTAGCGGATGATGGTCGCGCCGGTCTTGTGCGAAACGTAGACAGCGGCCTTGTTGATCGCGACGTTGATGAGGATGTAGATGACCGCGATAACCAGGTAGACCGACACGAGGGCGTCGTAGTTGGTAATGAGCACGCGGGCGTTTTGCATGAGGTCGGGGTAGCTCACCACGTAGGCGACGGTGGTGTCTTTGACTACGACCACAAGCTGCGAAATCAAGGATGGAATGATAAACCGAATAGCCTGCGGCAACACGATTTTAAAGGTGATTTTAGCCTTGGAGAGACCGAGTGCCTGGGCCGCCTCGACCTGGCCGCGCGGCACGGCGTTGACGCCGGCGCGGAAGATCTCGGCCAGCACGCCGGCGGCAGCGAGCGCGACGGGAAGCGTGAGCATCCAAAACGACGGCAGCGCAATTTTGTACTGGGGCAGCACCAAAAAGAAGAAGTAGATGAACAACAGGCTCGGTACGCCACGGAAGAAATCGGTGAGCACGCGGCAGACCAGCTGCAGCGGCTTAATTTCGCTGGTACGGCCGAGCATAAGGGCTAAGCCCAGCACCAGCGCGATGGCGCCGGCGGTGAGTGCGACTTTAACGGTGCCCTCAAAGCCGGCAAGCAGGAACTTCCAGGTGGTGAGGTGCGTAAAGAAATACCAATAGTGGACCGAAAGCTGACCGGTCACATAAAAGCGCTGCAGTACCAGGATGGCGAGCGCGGCGACAGCGACGAGCGAGATGGCGGTGCCGATGCGAATCTTGGCGCGCATCTTGGGGCCGGGAGCCTCGTAGAGTGCATCGCGCATGGTGAGTGCAGGGGAGGAATGCTTGCTCATCGGAGGATCCTCACCTTCTTATCGATGTAGTTGCCAATGTGGCTCACCACAAAGGCCGTGCCCAGGTAGCCGAGCGCCGAGATAAAGAACGCGGCGACGCCGCCGAGCGAGCGTGTGTTGATGTAGCTCACCACGCCGGTGAGCTCCTGCGGTTTAAGCGGCACCTGGCTGCCGAGCGCGGTGGTGAGCATGACGGCGATAAAGAGGTTGGTCATGGGCAGCACGCTCGAGCGCAGTGCCTGCGGAATCACGATCTTGGCGAGGATGCGGTTAAAGCTCATGCCGAGCGAACGGGCGGCTTCGACCTGGCCGACGCCGACGGTGTTGATGCCGCTCATAAAGTTCTCGGAGCCAAAGGCCGAGCCCAAAAGGACTGTGGCGACGATAACGCAGGTGCGATAGGGCAGGACGACCTTGAGCGGCGGTAGCGCATAGACGACAATGATGAGCAGCGCGATGCCGGGGATGTTACGGAAGACTTGGACATACAGGTCGCCAAAGACGCGCAGCGGCTTGAGCGGCGACACGCGCATCACGGTGACGGCGACGGCCAGCACCATGGCGATGGCAAACGACTCAAGCGTCATGCCCCAGGTCGCTAGCAGCGCGTCGATATAGTTCTGGCCATAGAGCGACCAGAGTTCGGAGAGACTCATGCGGACCTCCTGCCGATAAGGAAAGGGGCTCCCGTGTGTACGGAAGCCCCGACAACTCAGTGAGGAAACAGTTTACCGCAATAAAGCGCATCATGCGTTTCCATATGGTTTCGTTGCGGCCGTTACCAGGCTCGCTGCCTAGGCGCCGATCTCGGGCAGCTCGGGAACGTTGGTGTCGCCCGTACGGTCGCCGATGCAGATCTGCCACAGCTCAGTCCAGGTGCCGTCGTCCTCGATCTTCTTAAGGAAGTCGTTGACAAAGGCGACGCCGTCGGAATCGAGCGGCAGACCGATGCCATAGGGCTCCTTGCTGCCGAAGGGCTTGCCGGCGATCTTGTACTTACCGGGCTCGCGGACCAGGGCGCTCTGCTGCATGTTGTTATCGATGACGTAGGCGTCAACGCGGCCCTGCTGGAGTGCCTGGCGGGCCTCCTCGTCGGTCTTGAACTCCTGCTGGCTGGCCTTGGGGGCGAATTCCTCCAGGATGGCGGGGCCGTTGGAGCCGGACTGGACGGCGACGTTCTTGTCGGCCAGGTCGTCAACGCTCTTGATGTCGTCGTTATCGGCGAGCACCAGGATGGCCTGCTGGGTGTAGTAGTAGGGGCCGGCAAAGGAGACGAGCTTCTTGCGCTCGTCGGTGATGGTGTAGGTGGCAAAGACAGCGTCGACCTGGCCGTTCTGCAGGACGGACTCGCGCGTGTCCGAGGTCACCTGGGTGATCTCGACCTTGTTCTCGCCCAGGATGTAGTTGGACAGAAGCTGCGCGATGCCGGCATCGAAGCCGCGGGTCTGACCGTCTTTCTCGTTGAGGAGGGAGAAGAGCGTGGAGGTCTGAACGCCACCGATCTTAAAGACGCCGGCGTCCTTGACGGCCGTCGCCCAGGTGCTGGCGGCGATGGCATCGTCATCGGCCTTGGGGCCGTTGTCGACGAGCTTGTCGAATGCCTTAGCGTCGAGCGTGGTGGAAGCCTCGGTATCCTCGGAGCCCTTGGAGGAGCCGGCGGCGGAACCCTTGTCGGCCTCGGCGCTGGTGTCGGAGCAGCCGGCAAGACCAAGGCCGGCGACGGTTGCGAAGGTGGCGGCAACGAAGCCGCGGCGGTCGAGAACGACCTGCTGGGAGAGGTTCTTGCTCATGGTAGAACACCTTTCTCAATAAAATCCCTAGCGGTTGAGTAGAGTTATACCCTATCGCGCTCAAATGGGTCAACACGAAATAACTCAGAAACATACTTACCTTATGGGTAATTCTATCTACCAAAAAGGGACAGGTTTATTTTGGCAGGTTTTATCTGGGAAAACGTCAGTTATTGCAGCTGAAATAGCGTTTTGCAGACGGCATGATCGCTCACAGCGGTCGCTATAATGGCGGCAACGAAAACCACCACAAAGGTGCCTGTCCCCTTTGTGGTGGTTTTCTCTAGTGCTGATTGAGTAGTCTTACGGCTTCGGCGGCCATGTTCTCGACCGTCATGCCGTTCTGTGCGAGCAATTCGTTGGGGTCGTAGCGGTCGGGGAAGCCCTTGGCGATGCCGAAGGTGCGCGTGCGCAACGGCGTGCATGCCAGATAACATGCCACGCGCTCGCCCCAGCCGCCGTCCAAGATGCCGTCCTCGAGGGTGACGACGACGCGATGCTCGGCGGCAAGGCTGTCGAGGAACTCGCGGTCGAGCTCGGTTGCGAAGCGCGGGTTGACGAGCGTGGCCTCGATGCCGTACTCGGCAGCCAAGCGGTTTGCCACGCGCTCGCCCAGCTCAAAGAAATCGCCAAGCGCGAGCACGGCAACGTCGCGGCCCTGACGCACCACGTTGTAGCGAACGGCGCTGTAGTCGGTGTCTTCGGCGGGCGCCAGATCGGGACGGCTCACCAGGCCGATGCCCGGTACGCGGATCGCCACGGGATGCTCGCGATGGTCGAGCGACCAGCTCAGCATGGACAGATATTCCTCCATGCAGACCGGCGCTAGGTAGCGCATGTTGGGAAGAGCGCCCAGCATGGAAATATCGAAGAACGAGAGGTGCGTCTCGGATGTGGTGCCAAAGATCGACGCGCCAAACACCAAGATGGTTGCGGGGGCATCGTTGAGGCACAGGTCGTGCCACAGCTCGTCGTAGGCGCGCTGCAAAAACGTGCCGTACACACCAAAGACTGGCTTGGCGCCCGAGCGCGCAAGCGCGGTGGCAAAAGTTACGGCGTGCTCCTCGGCAATGCCCACGTCGACAAACTGTTTGCCGGCGGCAGCGCGAAGCTCGGGTGTAAAGCCCATGATGTAGGGCGTGGCGGCTGTGATGCCCACGACCTGCGGATCGCGCTCGATGGCGGCGCTGAGCGCCTCGCCCGTGATATCGGCATAGGTGCGCGGTGCGGGCTCGCTCGGATGGCCCGGGCAGAGCTTGCGGCCGGTCGCCATGTCAAACGGACCCACGTGGTGCCAGCGTTCCGGGTCGCTCTGGGCCGGCTCAAAGCCCTTGCCCTTGGCGGTCGAGACGTGCAGCACGATGGGGTGGTCGATGTCGCGCAGCTCCTGCAGCGCGTCGACGAGGGCCAACACATCGTTACCGGCGTCCAGATAGCGGTAGTCGAGCCCCATCGCGCGGAAAACGTTGCGCTCACAGGTACCGTTGCTGGCGCGCAGCTCGGCCAGATTGCGATACAGGCCGCCATGGTTCTCGGCAATGGACTGGTCGTTATCGTTGACGATGATGATCAGGTTGCTATCGAGTTCGGCGGCATTGTTGAAGCCCTCAAACGCCAGGCCGCCCGAAAGCGAGCCGTCGCCAATGATGGTGATGACGTTGTACGCATCGCCCGCCAGGTCGCGCGCGTGGGCAAGGCCGCAGCCCAGGCTCACCGACGTGGAGGTATGGCCCATGGCGAACAGGTCGTGCTCGGACTCGTCGGGATTGGCAAAGCCAGAAGCCTCACCATAACGCTTCGGATCGATATAAGTGTACGCGCGCCCCGTCAGCGCCTTGTGGGCGTAGGTCTGGTGCGAAACGTCAAAGACAATCTTGTCGATGGGGGAGTTAAACACGCGATGAAGCGCAACCGTAAGCTCAACGACGCCCAGGTTGGGGGCAACGTGCCCGCCGACGGCGGCGGAGCTTTCGAGGATTGCCTGGCGGATCTCGCCGCAGAGCTGCGGGAGCTCGGCGCGATTAAGAGCCTTGACGTCCTCGGGCGTTGTCGTTTGCGTAAGCAGCATCGTTGTGGGTTACTCCATGCGAATCGAGCGCCGGCGCTCCCTCGGCCGGCACAATTGCACAAAACAGTCTCGCACATTTTGGCGTTTGATATGTGACGGCGGCGCGGTAATTCGCCAACCGGCGGGGCAAAACGTTTTGTCCGATGCCATACTGATAGATTCGATGATGATTTTATTTCATGCGTGTAGGCCGTGGCTTGCCGCCGTGAGCCGCTGGAAGGAGGCAGCATGTCCGATGCCGTTCGTGCCGAGAAAATCGCGCACGAGGTCGACGATGCCGCCCGCCAGCTCGCCCAGGTGGGCCGCTTGGACCTGACGCGCGAGTTTATCCAGCATGGCGACGTGACGGTCTATGCACATGTGACTTCGGTAGCGCGGGCGAGCCTGTCCTTTGCCGAGCGCTTGGGCCGTGCTGGCATTTCGGTCGACCGTGCCTCGCTGCTGCGCGGAGCCTTGTTACACGATTACTTTCTCTACGATTGGCATGACCCCGACCCGAGCCATCGACTGCACGGATTTCGGCATCCGTTTTTTGCCCTAGCGCGTGCGGAGGAAGATTTTGAGCTGACGTCGCGCGAGCGGAATATTATCGTGCGGCATATGTTTCCGCTGGTGCCGGTGCCGCCGACGTGTCGTGAGGCATGGATTGTGTGCCTGGCAGATAAATGGTGCGCGCTGCGCGAGACGGTCGCCGGCCGTCTGTCGCGCAAGGACGAGGCAGACGATGGCGTGAGCAGCGAATCGAGCGAAAAGAGGAGGGGGTAGACGGTGGGAACCGCGATTGATATGGCTTTTGGCGGCGCGACGCTTGCCGCCTGCCCGCTCTCGGCGCTGGTGCTTTCGTTTGCCTTCTACGGTTTTTGCGGTTGGGCATGGGAATCGACGGTCTGCGCCATGCTCAACCACGGACGCTTTGCCAACAGCGGCTTTTTGCTGGGGCCGTGCTGCCCCATCTATGGTGTGGGCGGCACGGCCTGCTGGCTTTTGCTGCGCGGGATTCCGGATGCCTCGAGCCAGTTTGTCGCCGCGGCGCTTGTATGCAGCGTGATTGAGTACAGCGTAGGCGTGCTGCTGGAAAAAACAACGGGGGCTCGCTTTTGGGACTATTCGCACCTGCCGTTTAACCTACACGGACGCATCTGTCTGTACTGGGCATGCGCGTTTGGCTTGGGTGCGTTGTGCATTTGCCGTTTAGTGGAGCCGGCATTGTTGGGGCTGCTTGGCCATCTGCCGGTGCTGATTGTGCGGCTGTCCGCCTTTATCGTCGCGGTTGCGATGATGGTCGACGCGGTGTGTTCGTTGGCGAGCTGGCGGCGTCTGTCCGATCAGCTGGAGCGCGTCCGGGCCGACCTTGCCGACCGCATCAACGAGTCGCTCGCCGATGCGTCCGACTCCATGCTCGAACGTATTCCCGATTCGGCGATCGACTCGGTGGCACAGACGCATATCCGCAGCCGTGCCGTTAACGCGTGGCTGGCGGAGCTGGGCGATGCGACGCTCGATGCCCTTCGTGAGAAGGCTTCGATGCCGACGTTTATCTCGGATGGTGCTCGCGGCCTGGCGCTCGCTGCCCGCCGCGTGGCCGATGCCGCGCCGAGCATGCCGCGTCCGTCGCTCAGCCGTCGCCTTGCCGGTAAGCGCATGAGCCGTCCGGTACCGAGCGTGTCACTCAGTCGTCGTGACCTGCGCTTTTTCAATGCCTTCCCGCGTCTGCGCATCAATCGCTACGAGGGCGTCATCCGAGCTACCGACCTCCGCGACCGAGCCCGCGAGCTGTTCCGCCACTAGCCGGGATGGGCGCGCTCACGGCTCCCTTGCTCGCGTATTTCCCGTTCGTTTCGCGTCCGTTGCCGCGCCGTTTCCAAGATTGCGGCACCGTTTCCATTCGACAACGCAGCGTTTAACAACGCCGTATCTGGTCTATACCAGTTGCCCCTCGGCCGCATTATGGGCGCCGACAACGTTCATGTGACTAAGGGGGAGCGAATGTACGATACGGGATCGACAACGTTTATGCTCATCTGCACCATGCTCGTGTTTTTAATGACACCGGGTCTGGCGTTTTTCTATGGCGGCCTGTCCAGGCGCAAAAATGTCATCAACACCATGCTCATGTGCTTTGGCGCCATTGGTCTGGTTGGTGTGCTGTGGATTGTTGCCGGCTGGTCGCTGGCCTACGGCGGCGACGGTTCCAGTCCGTTTATTGGAGGCCTTGACCAGCTGATGTGCCTGCCGGTGCTCAACCAGGTGCTGCAGGCGGCCGAGGGCAATGCCGCGGACGGCGCCGTCTACCCTCAAATCATCAACATCGCCTTCCAAATGGCGTTTGCCATGATCACGGCTGCTATCGTCACGGGCAGCCTGGCCGGCCGCGTTAAGTTTGGCGCCATGACGGCCTTCCTGGGCATTTGGCTGCTTGTAGTCTATGCGCCGCTTGCCCACATGGTTTGGGGTGGCGATGGCTCCTTTATCGGCGACATCATCGGCGCACTCGACTTTGCCGGCGGCGACGTGGTGCACATTTCGTCTGGTCTTACGGGTCTGATTCTCTGTTTAATGCTCGGCCGTCGTCGTGGCTTTGGCATGGTGAGCTACCGTCCGCATAACGTGCCGTTTGTGGCGCTGGGCGCCGGTCTGCTTTGGTTTGGCTGGTTTGGCTTTAACGGCGGCAGCGAGTTTAAGGCTGACGCCGTGGCGGCGCTCGCCATCCTCAACACCGTGACGGCCAGCGCGGCGGGTATGGTCTCGTGGCTTGTCGTCGAGCGCGTGCATACCGGTCGCCCCACGCTGGTGGGTGCCAGCACCGGTCTGGTTGCGGGCCTTGTGGTGGTCACGCCCGGCGCGGGCTTTGTCGAGCCGTGGGCGGCGCTGGTCATGGGCCTGATCGTCTCGCCCGTTTGCTACCTGGCTATCAGTCATCTCAAGACCAAGTTTGGCTATGACGATGCGCTCGACGCGTTTGGCTGCCATGGCGTCGGCGGCATCTTGGGCGGCGTGCTCACGGGCCTGTTCTGCGTGCCGGAGCTTTCGTGGACCGGTAAGGGCGGGCTGTTCCACACGGGCGATGTGTCACTGCTCATCTCACAGATCTTGGGCATTGTGGTGACGGTCGCTATTGTACTGGTACTCGATTTGGTGATCGCTGCGGTGGTCAAGGCGCTGTTCCATGGCAGCCTGCGCGTGGATGAGGCCGACGAGGCGTTGGGCCTGGATGCGAGTCAGCACGGCGAGAGCGCGTATCCCTCCTTCTCGGGACTCGATTAGCAGCTTCCCCAGGCTCCGCACCTCGCCGTTCAATCGTCGCGCGGCTTTCCCAGGCACCCGAGATTGCCCCTCAAACCGTCGCTTGCGTACCGAAGTACGCGGCGCTCCTCTTTCGGGGCAATCTCGGGCACCTCGAAAACCCGCGTCATTGAATGGCAATTCATTTCTTTATTAAAGAGAGGAATTCATTATGAAAAAGATCACGGCTATCGTGCGCCAGGAAAAGCTTGAGGTTCTTAAAGATGCGCTGTTTGCTGCTGATGTTCGTGGCATGACCATCAACCAGGTGCAGGGCTGCGGCGCGCAGCATGGCTGGAAGGAATACGTGCGCGGCAACGAGTTGCTTGTCAACACGATCCCTAAGGTACAGTTCACCCTTATCTGCGCCGATGAGCATGTCGACGGAATTGTCGAGATTATCTGCAATGCTGCTCGCACCGGTGCCGTTGGAGACGGCAAGATTTGGGTCGAGCCGGTCGAGGAGGTCATCCGCATCCGTACCGGCGAACACGGCCCCGCCGCGGTGTAGGACAATCTCTCGCCTGACGGGCGCGCCTCTCTTGGGGTGCGCCCGTTCTCGTCTACAATATCGTGCAGACGAAGGAGAGGCATGTCCATGATCAAGATGTTTGCGAGTGACTTAGACGGAACGCTGCTGAATGCCCTACACGAGGCCGACGGAACCATCCGCCGCGCCATTCGCGAGCTGACCGAAGCCGGGCTGCATGTGGTTCCCGCGACCGGACGCTCGACGCTGCCGATCGGCGAGCATGGCTTCACAGGTCTGGCACTCGACGCCTGCTGCTCCAACGGATCCATCGTGCGTGACAGCCATGGTGAGGTGCTCAAGACCTGGACCATCGACCCGCAGGTTACCGAGGAGCTGCTCAAGGCGTTCCCGGACATTTGCTTCGACTGCTCCACGCCCGACGGCATGTTCTCGAGCGGTTCGTTCGAGATGCACCAGGCGGGTTTTAAGAAGGACAGCCCTATTAAGCGCATCGTGATGCGTGGCATGCGCGCGCGTGGCGGGTATCACGAGGAGCAGTATTTCGATCAGTCGATTGGCGACATCCTGCGCCACGATGTGTGCAAGATCAACTGCCGCGTGACCTCGCCCGAGCTGGAGCGCGACCTTAAGGCATATTTGGCCGAGCGATCGGACCGCGTGGTCAACGCGCCGTTCGATCCGGTGATGTTCGAGATCACGGACGTGGCGTGCAGCAAGGGCGAGAGCGTGGCCTGGCTGGCGGGCTACTACGGTATTGCCGAGGACGAGGTCGCGGTTTACGGCGACGGCGGTAACGACATTGCCATGCTCAAGCGTTTCCGCCACAGCTACGCAACCAAAAACGCAAGCGATGCAGCTAAGGCCGCCGCGAGCGCGACCATCGGCAGTTGCATGGTCCACGCCGTCCCCAAACACATGCTCGCCACCATGCACAAGCAAAACTCCCGCACCGTCATCGAATAATGTGACAAGGGGGCAGTCCCTGTCACATCCAAAATATTGCCTTTACGTGTTGATGCACACGGTGTGCAATAATACTCGCACTGTGCAATAGCGCACAGGCTGAGTAACAAGGAGGACGTTTGTCCCAGCTCGAGAAATGCGATCGCCGGTCCCTTCGCTCGCAGCGTGCCCTTCGCCAGGCACTTGCCAGCGAGCTTGCCGAAAGCGGCGACCTTTCGCGCATTAATGTCGCGTCGCTCACCGAGCGCGCTGGCCTTACGCGCCGCACGTTCTATTCGCACTACCGCGATATCCCCGACTTTATCAATCAAATCGAGGACGGCTTGCTGGCCGAGATCCGTGAGCGCATTGAGCTCATCACCGCAGCTCAGCTGCCCGATCTCTATCACAACATCGATGAGCTCGAGCCGGCACCCGGTTCGGTTGAGTTGCTGCGCTACCTTGCGGCCAACCGCGATTTAATCGGATCGCTGCTGGGCCCGGGCGGCGACCCCGCCTTTATTAAAAAGATCATCGATACCGCACGCGAGGCCGTGGTGCCGCGCGCACAGACGGGCATTTTGGGCTTGGCGCTGGGCACCTTCTTTGACTACTACGTCACCTATGTCGTGAGTGCCGAGGTCGGCATGATCCAGCGTTGGTTTGAGCGTGACCTTTCTGAATCGCCCGAGACCATGGCGCGCATTATGACGGTTATCGCCTTTGTGCGCCCCGGCGACCTGTATGGCCAACCCATCGATATCAACGTGCCGGAATACGGCATGAAGCTATTGAACTTGCAGCTCGAGGACGCGGTCGACACCGCCGCAACCGTCGAGTCCAACAACTAAGAGGAGAGACAGATGAGCAAACTCGTCGAGGGCATTAAGGACCGTGTGGTCGCTGCCGCACGCGAGGCCGCGCCCGCCGTGGCGGATGCCGCGCAGAAGGCTGCGGCCGCTGCTGCCGAGAAAGTCGCTGAGGCAGTTGCCGATGCCAAGAACGCGGCAGGGGAGGCGTCCGTCGCTAGCGAGCCCGCCACCGCCGCTGAGTCCGTAGCCGCCACTGGCGCCCACGCCCCCGAAGGCGCGATCTTCAACCCCGAGAACGCTCGTGGCAACCTGCACTTGGGCATCGACGTGGGCTCCACCACCGTTAAGCTCGCCGTGCTCAACGACGACAACCAGATTGTCTACGCCAAGTACCAGCGCCACCACACCGACGTCCGCGCTTGTGCCCGCGACCTGTTCGAGGGTGCTGCGACCGTGCTGCCGACGGCCCAGATGACCTGCGCCATTACCGGCTCGGGCGGCCTGCTGCTGTCCCAGTGGCTCGACCTGGAGTTTGTCCAGGAGGTCATCGCCAGCAAGCGCGCCGTCGAGACCCTCATCCCTGCCACCGATGTCGCCATCGAGCTGGGCGGCGAGGACGCCAAGATCATCTACTTCGACAACGGCATCGAGCAGCGCATGAACGGCACCTGCGCCGGCGGTACGGGCGCGTTCATCGACCAGATGGCAACCCTGCTGCACACCGATGCCAGCGGCCTTAACGAACTCGCGGCCAACGCCACCACCATCTATCCCATCGCCAGCCGCTGCGGCGTCTTTGCCAAGACCGACGTGCAGCCGCTGCTCAACGAGGGCGCCCGCCTCGAGGACGTGGCTGCCTCCATCTTCCAGGCCGTCGTGACCCAGACCATCTCGGGCCTGGCGTGTGGCCGTCCCATCCGCGGCAACGTTGCCTTCCTGGGCGGCCCGCTGCAGTACCTCTCCGAGCTGCGCCACCGCTTCTACCTCACGCTCAACCTGGACGAGGAGCACCGCATTGTGCCCCAAAACGCCCACCTGTTTGTGGCGAGCGGCGCCGCCATGGCGCACGAGTCCAACAAGCTCAGCACGTTCCCGCAGCTCATCGAGGCCATCGACAGCTTGGGCGACACGCAGGGTGCCGAGGTCGAGCGTCTGGATCCGCTCTTTGCCACCGACGAGGACTTTGCCGAGTTCAAGACCCGCCACGACACCGAGGTCGTCCCCAAGGGCAAGCTCGAAGGCTACACCGGCCGCGTGTTCATTGGCATCGACGCCGGTTCCACTACCATGAAGGCCGCGCTCGTGGGCGAGGACGGCCAACTGTTGCACACCTGGTACGGCAACAACAACGGCGACATCCTGGGCACGGCCAAGGTCATCATGGCCGATTTCTACAACCACATCCCCGCCGGTTGCACCATCGGCCACGTGACCACCACGGGTTACGGCGAGGCGCTGCTCATTGAGGCTCTCAAGGCCGATTCCGGCGAGATCGAGACCGTCGCGCACCTGCGCGGCGCCAAGGCATTCCTGCCCGGCGTCGAGTTTATCCTGGACATCGGCGGCCAGGACATGAAGTGCCTGCGCGTCAAGGACGGCGTTATCGAGCACATCATGCTCAACGAGGCTTGCTCGTCGGGTTGCGGTAGCTTTATCGAGAGCTTCGCCGTCTCTATGAACATGGACGTGCGCGCGTTTGCCGACGCCGCCATCCATGCCAAGGCCCCGGTCGACCTGGGCAGTCGCTGCACGGTCTTTATGAACTCGCGCGTCAAGCAGGCGCAAAAGGAAGGCGCCACGGTGGGCGACATCGCGGCCGGCCTGTCCTATTCCGTCATCAAGAACGCTCTGTTCAAGGTCATTAAGCTGCGTGACCCCAAGGAGATCGGCAGCCAGGTGATCGTTCAGGGCGGCACCTTTATGTCCGATGCCACGCTGCGCGCGTTTGAGCAGCTCACCGGCGTTCATGCCGTGCGTCCTGATATCGCCGGCTGCATGGGCGCCTATGGCGCTGCCCTGCTCGCCCGCGATCGCGCCGGCGCCGACGGCACCTCGACCATCCTCTCGGCCGAGGACATCGCGCACCTCACCGTGACGCAAAAGCATGTCCGCTGCGGCCGTTGCTCCAACAACTGCCAGCTTACCGTCAACGACTTTGGCGGCGGCAGGCGCTTCATTACCGGCAACCGCTGCGAGAAGGGCGCCGGCCACAAAAAGCAGAAGACCGAGGCCCCCAACCTCTTCAAAAAGAAAAACGAGCTGCTCTTTAACCGCGAGGTGCTGAGCCCCGACGAGGCCCCGCGCGGCACCGTCGGCATCCCGCGCGCACTCAACATGTACGAGAACTACCCCTTCTGGCATGCGTTCTTTACGCGCCTGGGCTTTAGCGTGCAGCTGTCCGACCAGTCGAGCAAAAAGACCTACCAGGCGGGCATCGAGTCCATGCCGTCCGAGAGCGTGTGCTACCCGGCAAAGATGAGCCACGGCCATGTGATGAACCTTATCGACCGCGATGTCGACTTTATCTGGATGCCGTGCGTGCGCTGGGAGCGCAAGGAGGACCCGACGGCCGGTAACTGCTACAACTGCCCCATCGTCATGAGCTACCCCACGGCGCTGGCGCTCAACATCGACGAGATCCGCGAGCAGAACATCGAGTTCCTGTATCCGTTTGTGCCCTATCACGACAAGACCGAGCTCAAGCGCCGTCTGTACCAGGTGCTCGCCGTCGACCGCGTGGCCGATGCGCAAGCCGGTCGCGGTCGCGTGCGTGGACCCAAGATCACGCGCTCCGAGGTCGATGCCGCCGTCAACGCTGCCTTTGAGGCCGATGCGCGTTTCCACGAGGACATCCAGACCATGGGCGAGGAGGCTCTTAAGTGGGTCGAGGACCACGGCGGTCACGGCATCGTGCTCGCCGGCCGTCCCTACCATAACGACCCCGAGATCAACCACGCCCTGCCCGAGCTTATCTCGAGCTTTGGCTTTGCGGTCTTTACCGAGGATTCGCTCGCGCATCTCGTGAAGCCCGAGCGTCCGATTCGCGTCGTCGACCAGTGGATGTACCACAGCCGCCTGTACGCCGTCGCCCGTTTTGTGACGATGCGCAACGACCTGGACCTGATCCAGCTCAACTCCTTCGGCTGCGGCTTGGACGCTCTGACCACCGACCAGGTGCAGGAGATCCTGGAGGCCAGCGGCAAGATCTACACCGTGCTCAAGATTGACGAGGTGTCCAACCTGGGCGCCGCGCGCATCCGCATTCGCTCGCTCATGGCCGCGCTCAAGGACCAGGAGGCCGAGCGCCTGGCCGATGCCACGGCCGCGGGCGAGGCCTACGAGCAGGGCGATGCCGCGCCGGTGGCTCCCTCCACGGATGCTCCCGCGTTTGCGAGCCGCAAGTACACGTTCGAGGCGCAGCGTGAGAGCGCTTCTACCGCGTGGCCCAAGGTGCCCTTTACCGAGCAGATGCGCGAGGAGGGCTACACCATCCTGTGCCCGCAGATGGCGCCGATCCACTTTGACCTGGTCAAAGAGGTGTTCCGCGGTGCCGGCTACAACTTGGAGCTGCTGCCCTCGACCGATCACGACGCCGTCGAGGCCGGCCTGCGCTACGTGAACAACGACATCTGCTATCCGTCGATCCTGGTGACGGGCCAGATTATGGAGGCCATCGAGAGCGGTCGGTACGACCTGTCCAAGACGGCTGTGGTCATCAGCCAGACCGGCGGCGGCTGCCGTGCCACCAACTACATCGCACTCATCCGCAAGGCCCTGCGCGAGAGCGGCCACCCCGAGATTCCGGTGATCTCGCTTTCGGCCGTGGCGCTCGGCGAGGACAACCCTGGCTTTAAGATTACGCCGGCGCTGCTTAAGCAGGCCGTCTACGCGGTACTCTTTGGCGACGTGATGATGCAGATGCTCTACCGCTGCCGCCCGTACGAGGCCACGCCCGGTGCCGCCAATGCGCTCTACGAGGAGTACATGGCGCGCGCCCGCAAGCTGGCGCCCAAGTTTAACCGCCACAACTACACCAAGCTGTGCCGCGAGGCCATCCGCGCGTTCGACACCATGCCGCTCGTGGGCGAGGGCACCAAGCCACGCGTGGGCGTGGTCGGCGAGATCTTGGTCAAGTTCCACCCTACGGCCAACAACCACGTGGTCGACGTTATCGAGCGCGAGGGCTGCGAGGCCGTGGTGCCGGGCCTGCTCGACTTCTTCCTGTACTCCATGAGCAACGCCGAGCTGCAGAAGGACGAGCTGGGAAGCTCTGCTACCACGCGCGCTGGTATGCAGGCGCTCATCAAACTCGTGGACTGGATGCGCACGCCGGTGGAGGAGATGCTCGAAAAGTCCCGCCGCTTTGAGGCGCCCGAGCGCATCGGCACCATGGCCGACAAGGCCCGCACGGTACTTTCGGTGTGCAACAACATGGGCGAGGGGTGGCTCCTCACGGCCGAGATGCTCGACCTGATCGACCACGGTGCGCCCAACATCATCTGCACGCAGCCCTTTGCGTGCCTGCCTAACCACGTGGTGGGCAAGGCCGTGATCAAGGAGCTGCGCCGTCAGCACCCCGAGAGCAATATCGTCGCGGTGGACTACGACCCCGGCGCGTCCGAGGTCAACCAGCTCAACCGTATTAAGCTCATGATCAGCGTGGCCAAGGAAAACATGCGCGCCGGCAAGGGCTTTAAGCTTGAGAAGGTGGCGCCGCTCGCGATGGATGAGGTCACCGGCCAGATGCGTGCCCACGATGGCTGCGTGAGCTGCGGCTCGGTCGACGAGAGTGCCGTGGCGTCGGTCGCTGAGCGCCTGGGACGCGGCATTAAGAAGTAGACGGCCCGCTTTGAGCCGGATATGAGACAAACGGGTGGTAGTCGTACCGGCTACCACCCGTTTTTGCTGGACATATGTTGCGCAAATGATCTCGCTGCAGCCTTCCGTGGGCTCGTATTTCAGAAGTGCGGTGAAAAACGCGAACCTCCCGAGCACACCGCCTTTTTAGACTCCCGCGACCTGCGGTTTTGTTGTCAAAAAAGCCGATCTGGTCGGCGAAACCCGATTTTTCCCCGCACTTCCGAAAACAGCGGTTCAGCAGCGCCAAAAAATGGCCTCAAAATCGAGAGTTAATGAACAAATGTAGCCGTTCGCCGCGAAATACCGTCCGTTTATAGAACCCGCCCTCGGCTCGCGGCCTCCTTACGGTTGAATAAATACACATCTATGGAATTACGTAAGAGAGGACCGTCCCATGAGCTACAAGACCGTTTGCGTCGCCGGCGGTGGCGTGCTGGGAAGCCAGATTGCCTTTCAGGCTGCCTACTGCGGCTTTGATGTAACGATTTGGCTGCGCAGCGAGGGCAGCATCGGCCGCACCCAGCCCAAGATCGATCATGTGCGCGAGGAGTACATCGCGGCAATCGAGGGTATGGCGGACGGCACGGGCGAGTGGTGCTCCGGTATCGCCGATAGCGGCAAGCCCTTCGACAAAGAGGCGGCACTCGCCGCCGTTGAGCGCGCCTACTCCACACTCAAGCTAGAGCTCGATCTTGCCAAGGCAGTGGCCGACGCCGATTTGGTCATCGAGTCTATGGCTGAGGATACCCAGGCAAAGATTGACTTCTACAAGAAGCTCGCCCCGGTCCTTCCGCAAAAGACCGTCGTCGTGACCAACTCCTCCACGTTACTGCCGAGTACCTTTGCCAAGTACACTGGCCGCCCCGAGAAGTACCTGTCGCTGCACTTTGCCAACTCTATCTGGAAGAACAACATGACCGAGGTCATGGCACAGGACCAGACCGACAAGCGCTACTTCGATGAACTCGTCGACTTTGCCAACGACATCCGTATGCTGGCGTTGCCCGTCAACAAGGAAAAGAACGGTTATCTGCTCAACTCCATGTTGGTACCGTGGCTGCTTTCGGGCCTTGATCTGTACGTCTCGGGCGTGAGCGATCCCAAGAGCATCGACCTCGCGTGGACGCGTGGCACCGGCGCTCCCAAGGGCCCGTTCCGCGTATTCGACACGGTGGGTATCCAGACGGCCTACAACATCGTCATGCAGTATCAGAAGGTGCCGGGCCTGGTGAGCCCGCTGCTCAAGAAGATGATGATGCCCTACAACTTTAAGGCCATGGCCTCCGTCCTCAAGAAAATGCTCGACGAAGGCAAGCTGGGCGAAAGCTCGGGCGAGGGCTTCTTCAAGTACTAAGAACGATCCCTCGGGGTCGGAGGAAAACGGATCATTTTCGGCCGCCAGCAGTGAGAAGATGGACCCAGAAATAGAAAGGAGTGGCAATGGGCTGGCTCGGGCTTTGAAGACAAGTTATTGCAGGCCCAGGGCGATTTCTCGCTCAATGCAGGCCAGCACAGCGTGACGTATCTGCCGAGTTCTGACACGGCAGCGACTGGTCGCTACCAGGTGCTGCTATACGACAACAACTTTGGTGCGACCGAGCGCTATCCCAAGTTCGACTGGGGCCAGCTGGGCGCCGCGGTGGTGACCGACTACAGCAAGGGAACGCATTCGTTTGGGCGCATCTTTACGGTGGACGAGGCCGCGCGCACCTACGAGCTTGTGGACCAGATCGCAGTGCCGTTCTCGGGTTATGTGAGCAGTGCGCAGCGCGTCGGCGGTTCGAATAGCACGCTCGCGGCATCGGGCATGGCCAAGACCTTTGCCGAGTACGATCGCTATGGACTGCCCATCGCCACCTACGAGATGGAAGCCGAAAAGTACATCTACCGCGTGTACAAGTACGAGCTGTAGGGCCGCGCTTAGGTTTGACCAATGGAGTATGAAAACACGCCGTTCGCCGATGCCCCCTCCGCGAGTGGCAGCCATATGGTTTGATGTCAGAAACATATAGTTGTCGCCAGCCTGCTGGCGACGTTCCCCCTGATATCGGAGGTTCCAGGTATGTTTCACGCTCCGTTAAACAACTATCGGTTGGGCTAACATGGGTCGCCGTGCTATTTCGATAACCCTTGCAGTGGTCTGTCTAGCTGTGCTCCTAGGCGCTACAGGGCTGTTTGCTATAAGCCGAGAAACGTCCTACATGCAGAAATGCGCTTCCGAAGGTTTTGCCATTGACGGTTACTATCGGGACGACAAGACGAGTCTGGAAACCCTGGCCTTTCTTGAAGAGGATAACCATCGGTGGCAACTGGTCGACAAAGACGGCAGCTGCGTTGACGGGCAGTTTAAGCGTACGGATGACCCCAACATCCTGATATTAAAGAAGGAAAACGGCGAAGAATTCGGTACGGTCCACGTGGCGTATATGTCACGCCGACGCGAGCAGGGCCAGCTCTATCTATTTAGAGATAGCAAAGTGCCCCGATTTTATCTGGTGAGCACCAAACCTGCGTTTACGGTGGAGTCTGGCGATGTCGATCTGGACAGTTGATTCACGGCAATAAAAAAGCGAGCGGGGCGCGGGTGTGAACTGCACCCCGCTATTTGCTCGTGTCCGTATCGCGCCTGCGCCTCGTCGCAACTTGCGTCCGTGCGAGCATTCATCCCGCGCTCTGCATCACTTCACATCGAACTCCACGCGATCGAGTTCGGGTACGTTGAGGTCTATGAGCTTGCGGGCGACGTGGCGGTCGTGCGCCCCGAGCGCCACGCTTGTCGTCACGTGGGCGACAATCTCACGCTCGACGATGCCCTCCTCCTCGCCTTCGGTAGCCGAGGTCTCGACGGCGACGGTGTAATCCTTAAAGCCCGGCAGCACCGCGGCAAGCTCGCGCGTGGTCTCGGTGACGCCGTAGCCGTCCTGCACGCCGGCCTGCGCCGAGCCAATGGAGCCTGCGGTCATAACGATGCAGGGGATGGCAAAGATGACCGTTCCCACGATGATGCGGCGGCGCACTTTGCGTGACAGCTCGTTGACCTCGGCGTTTTCCTCGGCGGTCACAATACCGTCGCCGTTCAGGTCGCGCTTGAGCGGCACGCGCAAAAGAAGCAGCACGGCTTCGGCAGCCAGTGCGATAAAGACCACGTTGATGCCAAACTCGTAGAGCGCCGAGAGAAACAGCGATCCGCTTGCGATGGCGATGCCGTAGCCCGCCGCGCACAGGGGTGGCATCAGCGCGGTCGCCACGGCCACGCCGGCGATGAGCGTGGCGGGTTCCTGGTCGCGCGAGTTGCCCAGGCCGCCCGCAAAGCCGCCCGCGAGCGCGACGGCAAGGTCCCACACAGTCGGTGTCGAGTTGTCGATGATGGCGGCCGTGGTGGTGCCAAGGGGCGAGAGCTTAAAGTACAGCGTGGACGTGACCAGGCAAAAGGCCATCTGCAGCGCAAGGCTGGCGACGGCTTCGACGGTAATCTCGCGGTCGAGCGTGGCAATACCGTATGCCATGGCAAGGACCGAGCCCATAAGCGGGCAGATGAGCATGGCGCCCACGATGGCAATGTCCGAATCGATATCGAGGCCGATGCTTGCGATGAGCATGGCGATGATGAGGATACACAGGTGAGAGCCAGTCAGACGCGCCCCGTTTACAAAACGCTTGCGGATCACGTGATAGGGCGCGCGTCCCTCGCGAATGTTGAACGCGCGCTTTAAAAAGCGACCAGCCTGCTCGGCAGCCTCACTATGGGCAGGGCGGATGCCGTGGCGCCGGTGATGGCGTTCGCGTAGTCGCTTGATCTGTTGTTTGTCGAGTTCCATGTCCACCTCGTTCCAGCGCGGTCCGCGCAACGCGCCCGTTGTCCTAACTCTACACCGTGGCGGGCGGGGTGTCTGTTGGATGCGGAATCCGATAGGGCGGATGACGCGGGAGCAAATGCAAATCACAGGCTCAATTCCATCCCGCAAGAATATGATGCACCAGTTCCTTCAAATGTGACGAAACTGTGAAGCACGAGAGCGTGAATTTCAAAAAATACGCTGGTCGCCAATGTTGCGCAACAGAATTCAAAAATCGACAGCTACCGTTTGATACGTATGGATACATCCGTGTCAAAGGGAGAAAGCCATGGCAAACTACAGTCCACAACACTTTGAGCCTCGGGCCAAGGCCGTCAACGTCAAGGGCGTTGCCAACCGCGCCGTCGCAACCGTTTTGACGGCGGGCCTCATCGCTCAGCCGCTCATGTCGCCGCTGGCGGCAATCGCCGCACCGTCAACCGATAACGGCGATTCTGTTCAGGGGGGGGGTAGTTCTGTAGAGAATACCGTTGCCGCCGGTAACCAAGCGGTCGTAAAGACGGCTGCCCAGCTGGCCGAGGAGTCGGCAAAGCAGCTCAAGGACGCTCAGGCCGCCTACGATGCCGCCCAGAAGAAGGCCGACGCGGCGGGCCAGTCTCAAAAGCAGACGCAGCAGCAAAAGAATCAGGCCTCGCAGGCTGTGAGCGACAACGAAATCGAGCAGAACGCAGCAGAAGTCGCCGCGCTCCAGGAGAAGATTGACGAGCTCAAAGCCGCCGTCGAAAAGACCGAGCAGCAGCAGAAGAAGCTGGGCGACCTGAACGATCAGCTCGATCAAGCCAACAAGAGTGTCGAGGATAAGACCCAGGCGCTCAAGGACGCCAAGGCAAAGCAGGATGAGGCCAAGAAGGCCCTCGATGATGCCCAAGCTAAGCTCGAGGCCATGGGTATGGACGAGTACGAGGCCGCCAAGAAGGCCGTCGAGGACGCGCAGGCCAAGCTCAATGCGGCGAATGCCGATGTGAAGACGGCCGAGGGTGAGCTCGATGCCGCTAAGACCGCCGCCGACAATGCTGAGCAGGCAAAGAGTGATGCCGAGTCTGCTCTGACGACTGCCCAGGCCAAGAAGCAGGAGACTGCCGCTGCGCTCGCAGCCGCAACCACCGCGCGCGATAACGCCCAGCAGAAGTTCAACCAGGCGCAGGCCGCGCTCGATGCTGCCGTCTCGGGTACGGGTGTCGACCTGAGTGCGCTTGAGGCCGCCAAGATCGCTGCTGCTGGTGAGCTCAAGACCGCGCAGGCGGAGCTCAATGCCGCGACGGATGCCGACGCCACCGCACAGACAAATCTGCAGGCCGCCCAGGCTGCCGTCGCTGCCGCGCAGGAGAAGGCCAACGCCGCCAACGCTGCTGTGGCATCTGCCCAGTCTGCATACGATGCGGCAAACAAGGAGTACAAGGACGCGGCCAGTAAGCGTGACGCCGCGAAGACGGCATACGAGCAGGCCCAGCAGACTGAGGCCGACAAGAAGGCGGAGTACGACCGTCTCGTCGAGGTCCGTCAGCAGAAGCACAGCGAGTGGGAGACGGCATGCGCCGCTTCGAACGCCGCGGAAAAGGCTTATGACGCTGCTAATGCCCAGGTTGAGGCTCTTGAGCAGCAGATTGCAGACCTAAAGTCCAACATGACCGTTGACCAGGAAGTCATCAGTCAGGGTATGTTCGGCTTCATGAACTACATCATCGGCGGCAGCCAGTTCACAGCAACGCAGAAGAAGAACGCCCAGGACGCCGTATCGATGCTGACAGGTGTCGATGACAAGGCCGAATGGTATGACAAGTACGTCGATCAGGACATGTCGCGCGACACCAACCCGCTTTCCTTGGAGCAGATGCGTAACGCCCTGACCTACCTCGATACCCAGAACAACCTCCGCAAGGCGAATGGTCAGTCGGCACTCAGCGTCAGCCTCCGCATGACTGTGGCAGCCGCCCTTAATACATCATATTCATCGAACATCTGGGGACACTCGAACTGCTACTTCGACAACGGTGAAAACCTTGCTGGCGGAGGCGGCGCATATACCGGCGGCGAGACCGAGGACACCCTCGGCTGGCCCTATACCGGCCTCTACACCCAGGAGAAAGAGGCATTCGATAAGTACGTCGCGCAGTATGGCGACGAGCTCGGTAGCCACCGATATGATTCCTACTATATCTACCAGCACTACAACAGCATTTATCATGAGTGCGGGCATTATCTCAACATTATCGATGCCGGTGCGAAGGCTATCGGCATCGCAACCGGTAGCGGTAAGAATACCGATTCCGAGGTAACCATCTTCGATTACAGTGCTGATGACACTCAGGCTGATTTCACTGTCCCCGAGTTCAAGAAGCTCCTCAACGACTACATCGATTCCGCCTACAATGCAGGCGGCACACAGGAGCAGAAGGAGCAGCTGAAGCAGCTTCAGAACAAGCTGGCAGATGCGCAGAAGACGATGGGCACGGCCGATACGGCATATCTCGCCGCTCTCAATAACCAGAAGGACGCGCAAGACGCCTATACCGCGGCCGACACGAACGTGAACGCCGCCAAGGGCGAGTACGAGAAGGCCAAGTCCGGCACAGCCGCCGCGAAGACGGCATACGACGCAGCGAAGGACGCACTCGGCGGAATCGACATCGAGTCCCTCAAGCAGAACCTCGATGCCGCAAAGAGCAAGGCCGCTACTGCCCAGGCAGCTCTCGATAAGGCAAACGCCACGCTTGCTGACAGCAAGACGAAGGCAGCCGATGCCGCTGCTCGAAAGGCGAAGGCTCGCAGCGCCCGCGATGCCGCCAAGGCAAAATCCGACCAGGCCAATGAGGCGTATGGCAACGCTACCGCTTCGGTCAAGGACCTTGCCGCCAAGCGCGATGCCGCCCAGGCGGACCTTGCGAATAAGCAGGGCTCGCTTGACGATGCCAAGAAGGCCGACGATGCCGCCCAGACTGGTGTAGACAAGGCCCAGGCCGCAGATGTCCAGGCCGCGACCGCTCTTTCGGGCGCCAAGCAGGCAGTTGCCGCCAAGACGCAGACCCTGTCCGACGCACAGGCGAAGGCCAAGGCCGCCGAGGGCGAGCTTGCCACCGCAAACAAGGCCTTCGAGCGCTTCGCCGGCGCTCAGAAGGCGGTCGACGACGCCAAGGCCGCCTATGACGCTACCGTCGCCGGTGTCGCCGATGCCCGGAAGCAGCTCGAGGCCGCCAACGGAGCCGTCGTCGATGCGAACTTCGAGATCGTCAAGGCCAAGGCCGAGCTTGCCAACGACGAGGCACTCAAGGCCGATCTTGAGGCTGTCGACCACAAGGCATCCCTTGCCGCGGGCACGACGGGCAACGAGAAGCTGGTCAAGCTGAACGCTGCCTACGCCCGCTATAAGGCCGCCGTCGATGCCGCCGCTGGCCTCAAGGCTGCTCTGAGCGATGCCGATGCCAAGCTGTCCGATGCCAACGACGCCTATGCCGCCGCGCTTGCCGAGCTTGGCGATGCCAAGGATGCCCTGGCTGCCGCGCAGGCCGAGTACAACAAGTATCATCCCAAGGCTGAGCCGCAGGCCAAGGCTCAGGTTGCGCAGGCTGCTGCAAAGGCCCCCGTTGCCAAGAAACAGGCTGCGCCTGCCGCGCTCGCCCAGACCGGTGATGACTCCGCGCTTGCGGGTGAGGTGTTCGTCATCGGTGGCATTACGCTCGTTGCCGCGGGCGTGACGCTGGGTGATCGTCGTCGCAAGCACATGTAGTGATTCGGGCGTCGGCTCTGCAACGAACTTCAATTCATAACGGGACCGTCTCGTTAGCCAAACGATAAGGCCGGCGCGCTGTTAAACGCAGCGCGCTGGCCTTTCTTTGTTTCGATATCAAAAAGCCCGGTCGGTAGCCGCGAAAGCTACCGACCGGGCAGGCCGTAGGCAATATGGTTGCTGTCGAGCAGCTGCTCGACTTAGCCCAGCAGGCTTAAGCCCACGGAGACAAACGCCAGGATAACGCCGACGATGGACTCGCCGCCGAGCAGGCCGCTGGCAACGACCAGGCCCTGTTCCTGGAAGGCGGCATCCTTGGCAGCCCTCTCCTCGTCAGAAAGACCAGCGGTGGCGTCGCGGTGGGCGGACCACTTATCGTAGGCGAGCTTGATGCAGGAGCCCAGGAATGCCGTGAGTGACATGTAGAACGGCAGGTACACGCCCAGGCCGATCATCATGGCCGGAATGCCGAGCCAGTACATGACGATGCCGGCGATAAAGCCGCCAACGAACCACGGCACGCTCGGGATGCCCGAGACCATGGTGGCGACGACGCTTGCCTGCGCGGCAACAAAGCTCTTGTCGGGACCAAAGGCGTCCGGGCCATAGGCGGTGACGAGCGCGACCATGACGGCTGCGGCGACCAGGGCGCCCACGATGCCGCCGATGGCCTGGCCGATCCACTGCGCACGCGGGTTGGTGCCCAGCACGGCGCCGGCCTTAAAGTCATTCATGACGTCGCCCGCAAGGCCGCACGCCACGGCAACGATGCCGGCGATAAAGAACAGCTTGACCTGAGCGATCTGTGCAAAGGCAGCCACGATGAGCATAACGATGAGGCCAAAGATCTCCATGGGGTCGATGCCCGTCTGGCCGCAGCTCTGTGCGCTCATGATGGTGGTGACAAAGGTGAACAGCGTCACGATGACGGCCGGAACGGGGCCAAGGTCGAGCACGATGGCGACGATCACGGCGATGGCGGCAGCGCCCAGGCCGATGATGCCGGCGTCGAGCTTAAGGGAGCCCGAGATGAGCGACTGCTCGTCGGTGTCGGTGGAGCTGTCGGCGGCAAGACCGCGGACGATGCCGGCGACCTGTGGCAGGATGTCCTTGAGGACGACGGCGACGCCAAAGCCCATCATGAGGCCCATGCCCAGGGACTTGACGATGCCCTGTGCAGTCACAACGTCGAACAGACCGGCAGCGGTGCCGCCCACGATGATGCCAAAGTTGCCCAGCAGGGCGCCGGCAAACCAGAAGGCGACCGGGGCGAAGCCCACGAGGAAGCCGACGGAGAGCAGCATGGGCGAGTTGTAGATGCCAAAGGTCACGCCGGGGATGTTGAGCGTGCATAGCATGCTGGGCACCACACCCAGGGCGTCGCGCAGCACGCTATAGATGCCGGCGATGGCCATGGAACCAAAGAGCTGCTTGCCGGTTTTGCCGCCAGCCTCGGTCGCGCGCAAGGTCTGAGCTGCGGCGTTGCCGGTGGGGAACTCAAGCGCGGCATCCACGATAAAGTGACGGTGGATGAGCGCGGTGGCCAGCAGGCCCAGGATGGTGCCGGCGAGTGCCACGATAAACATGTCGAGCCAGCTGATCTGGTCGGCATAGCCCAGCATCCAGGCGCCCGGGATGGTAAACGCCAGGCCGCCGGCGACCATGGCGCCTGCGGACATGATGGTGTGGGTGACGTTTGCCTCGTTGAGGCTGGCGTTACCCATGAGCTTCAGGAAGAACAACGAGATGACGGCAGCGAAGACGATCGGCCAGGGGAGTGCGCCCATCTTGAGGGCGGTGTAGGCCGAGCTTGCCGTGATGATCACGCAGCCAAGGACGCCGATGACGACGCCGCGCAGCGTGAGTTGCCCGCGCATCGAAGCGCGGTTCGAGGGATTGCTCATATAGAACTCCTTTGCGTATATCCGCTTCCCCCGGGAGCGCCGCTACGGATACGGCGCGGGAAGTCGGGTTACCAAGGGCCGCCGCGTGAGCTCGCGCGCGACCGCGCACCAGTATAGCCGCAAGCTAGTCATTTTGGGATGACTGGTTTAGGTAGGCGATATACTGCTGGGCAGACGAAAGGAGCGCCGACGATGCTTAATGGGTGCGCATATATATTGACGGTCGACGTGGGTAACACGTTCATTCGCTTTGGTCTGTTTGCCGAGGATTCGGCCGCGGCGCAGGAATGCCCGCTTGCGACGTGCGAGATCACGACGCCATCGAGCATTACGGCCGACGAAGTGCGTATGCGTCTCGCTCAAGTCATGGCCGCGCTGGCGGCCGATGCGGGCATGCCCGGCGCGCTCGTTCCCGCGGGCGCAGTGCTGAGTTGCGTGGTGCCGGCGCTCGAGCGCCCGTGGAAAGCGGCGCTTTCCCGCACCTGCACGGGGCGCGTGCTCACCGTGGGGCCGGGCCTCAAGACCGGCATACCCGTGCACTACGATGACCCGGCCGAGATCGGTCCTGACCGCATCGCCGACGCCGTGGCTGCCCGCGCCGTCTACGGCTCGCCGTGCATTGTGATCGACCTGGGCACGACGACCAATATCGAGGTCATCGACGCATGCGGTACCTTTGTGGGCGGCGTCATCGCGCCGGGTCTGGCGCTCGGTGCCCGCTCGCTTTCGGCCGCTGCGGCGCGTTTGCCTCAGGTCGAGCCCTCGGCACCGACGCATGTGATCGGCCGCAACACGCGCGAAGCCATGCGCTCGGGCGTGGTCTTGGGCGAGGTAGCCCGCATCGACGGCATGCTCGACATGGTGCTTGCCGAGATGCGCGCGACCAAGGCGGCGGGGGAGGGCAGCGTGCCCATTGTCATCACCGGCGACGATGCCGAGGCGCTCGCGTCGCTGGTCGGCCACAGCCTGACGGTAGACGACGCACTGACGCTGCGGGGTCTCGCCGAGCTGCACCGCATCAACCAAAAGCCCCGCCGCGTGTAAAAGTGAGGGCGCCGGTGGGACAAACGCCTCCACCTTTCACCTGCTACAATGGGTCAAACTATTGCGATTACGGAGGTGTCTGCCATGTCGGACGATCTTCATCAAACTTCGTCAGGCAAGCGCCTGGACGTCATTAGCTGGGACGAGTTCTTTATGAGCGTGGCCATCGCCGCGCAGCGCCGCAGCAAGGACCCCAACACGCAGGTGGGTGCGTGCATCGCCAACACCAACCACCGCATCCTTTCGGTGGGCTACAACGGTACACCCTCGGCGCTCAACGACGACTTTTTTCCGTGGGGTACGAGCGACGACCCGCTGCAGGACAAGCACAACTACGTGGTCCATGCCGAGGCCAACGCCGTGCTCAACTACCGTGGCTCGCTCAAGGACCTCGAGGGTTCCACGGTCTACGTCACGCTGTTCCCGTGCCACGACTGCGCCAAGATTTTGGCTCAGGTGGGCGTGGGCGAGGTCGTCTACCTGGACAACAAGTACGCCGACACCGATGACGGACGCATCAGCCGCCGCATCCTCGACTCCTGTGGCATCAGCTACCGCCAGGTTATCGTCGATGTTCACATCGGCACCGAGGGGCGGGCTCAGCAGTAGCGGCGGCGTGTACTAGCGCCGGGCGCCGACAAAAGCAGCTAAAAAGCCCCGTCCCAAATTGACTGCTCGTGAAAGTCGTGTCCGCGCGCATGGACGGCTCGTGAGCGGGTACACGGCTGTAGTAACATAGCTCTGTCCGCGGGCGCGCCCGCGTTATTGTGAGAAAGGAGCCCCTGTGGCTGTTAACGAAGAGCTGCTTAAGAAGGTTCTTGAAGAGATTCGCCCCAACCTACAGGCCGACGGCGGCGACATGGAGTATATAGGCGTTGATGACGAGGGCGTCGTCAAGCTGGAGCTTCAGGGCGCCTGTGCCGGTTGTCCCATGAGCGCCCTGACGCTTTCCATGGGCATCGAGCGTATCCTCAAGGAGCACGTGCCCGGCGTTACGCGTGTCGAGCAGGTCAATGCCTCCGGCGAGACCGATGACCTGTACGACGAGTATGCGCCGTTCTAAGAAGTGAAAGCTGCGGGCGATATGCTCCGCATAGACGTCACGCCCGAATATGCGGCTGCGAGCGCAAGGCCCGCGGCCGCATTTGTATGTAGGGAGCAGGGGGACCGATATGCTCAACGACCTCTACCATATGCTTGATCCCGTCGCCATCTCGGCGGGGCCCATCACCATCTACTGGTACGGCTTGGCCTATGTGGTCGGAGCTCTGCTCACGGCGGTCGTCATGTACCGCACGCAGCGCCGTTGGGGTTTTGACATTACGGTCGACGACCTGACGAGTGTCGTGGTCGGCGTGGTCTTTGGCCTTATCATTGGCGCCCGCCTGTTCTACGTCATCTTTTACGGCGACGGCTACTACTGGGCGCATCCGCTCGAGATCTTTGCTACCAATGAAGGCGGCATGAGCTTCCATGGCGGCCTGGTGGGCGGCATCATCGGCGGCGTGCTCGTGTGCCGCATGTACAAGCTCGACGCCTGGACCATCGCCGACCTTGCCGTTATCGGTGCTCCGCTGGCCTTATGTCTGGGACGCTGCGCCAACTTTGTCAACGGCGAGCTGTGGGGCAAGCCGACCGATCTGCCCTGGGGCGTGATCTTTGGCGGCACCGCGGGCGATATGCCGCGCCATCCCTCCCAGCTCTACGAGGCATTCCTCGAGGGTATTGTGCTCTTTTGCATTCTGCAGGTGCTCAGCCGCAAAAAGCCGCTACTGCCCCAAGGCACGTTTATGGGCGTCTTTGTGATGGGTTACGGCATCGTTCGCTTTTTGATTGAGTTTGTGCGTGTGCCCGATGCGCAGCTGGGCTATCTGCTGGGCGGCGTCATCACCATGGGCCAGTTGCTGAGCCTGCCCCTCGTAATCGCGGGCCTGGCGCTCATCATCTTTGCTCGTCGCCGCAACCAGCCCCAGCGCGTCTACCTGGACGCCTAACCACCAAAACCACCACAAAGGGGACAGGAACCTTTGTGGTGGTTCGCTGGGCAACGATGACAGAACCGTAACGTTTCCCCAGATAAAACCTGTCAAAATAAACCTGTCCCTTTTTGGCAGGTTTCTAGAAAGGCTCTTTGGACTGTGAAGGATTCCGACCTCTCCACAACGGCTGCGCGCGACGCTGCCCGCATCGTCTGGTTTAAGCGCTACCCCGCCAAGCAGACGCTCATCGCATTTTTGCTCGCGCTGTTGGCGACCACGGCGTTTTCCATCGATCCCGCCCCGGTGTCGAGCAACGCAGTCTTGGCGATTGACCCCAAAGCCTCGGGCATGCTGTACGTGTGCTACGAGGTGCTCCTCTCGTTTGCCGGCCATACCGACGCGGTCATGCTGCTTGCACTTGCCTGCCTGCTCACCTTGCCGTTTCGCTACGTGTTCTTTGGCCGTGGCGACACCTGGCGTCCATCGATCATTCTGCCGTCGCTGTTCTTTGCCATCTGCATGGTGTTCGGCCGCAGCTACGATCTCACCGACTCGGCCGAGATCGTCCTTGGCGACAAAGCCCGCATCATCTGCGCCTGGATTGGCGGCGCGGGCTGGATGCTCTTAGCGATCGTGGCCTTCTATTTGGCTTTTGAGTGCCTGGATTGGCTGAGCTCTCGGCGCATTCCGTTTTCCGAAGCGCACTTTGGCCGCGTATGGCGTGTGACTCACGCCGTGCTCTCGGTCCATCCCTTTGCCGGCCCCTTCCTGGTGCTTATGATCGCCTGGGCGCCCACGCTTATCGCTTCGCTGCCCGGCCTTTTTATGGGAGATACGGGTGCGCAGATTCGCCAGTGGTTCAACTACCCCAACGGCACGAGTGACTACCTGCGTCTGCTCAATCCCAATGTGTTGCTCAACGGGCATCACCCCGTGGTGCACACGGCTATCATCGGTTCGTGCGTCCAGCTGGGGCTTTCACTGTTCAACAGCGCCAACGCAGGTCTTGCCATCTACACCTGTGCTCAGTTCGTCATCACGGCCGCCTGCATGGCCTATTCCATTTCGTCGCTGCGCAAACTGGGCGTGAGCCTGCCGGTTCGCGGTGCGATCCTGCTGTTCTTCGCGTTTATGCCGATGTTTTCTAACTACGCGGCGTTGCTCACCAAAGATGTGCTCTTTGCCGACGCGTTCTTGGTGCTGCTGGTACAGACCGTCAAGCTCGTGGCATGTGGCTTGCCCCGTCGTGATGCCAATGTCGAGCGAGCGGGCGAGAAAGCCCCCGTGCTCTTTGCTCGCCACGACTGGCTGCTGCTCGCTCTGGGCGCCATGGGTTCCACGTTTCTGCGCAACGGCGGCCTGGTGTTTCCCCTAGCGGCATGCGTAATCGCGGCGGCGTTTTGCGTATGGGACGTGCATGTGGCTCGTCGTGCAGCCAAGCAGACTGGCGCTGCGCCTTCGGGCGCCATCCCGCGTTTCCGCTGGGTTGGCGTTCTCGCGGTGCTCGCGCTCTGCCTTGCCTCTAATATGTACTTCACCAAGGTTTTTATGCCGGCGCACGATATCACGCCTGGTTCCAAGCGCGAAATCCTTTCGATTCCGTTCCAGCAGACGGCTCGTTTCGTCCAAAAGCACGACGGCCTCAACTCGGGCGTCAACCCTACGGTTAAGGAGGACGGCACCATCGTGGAGGCACCCTGCGACGGTTTGGTGACCGACGAAGAGCGAGCCGTGATCGACCGGGTGCTCAAGTACGAGAACCTGGGCCGCCGTTACAACCCGGATAAGTCGGACGCCGTCAAAAATTGCTTCAACGAGTACGCCTCGCAGGAGGACATCAAGGCCTATTTTGAGGTGTGGTCCCAGATGTTCAAAAAGGACCCCGGGTGCTATATCTCGGCGCTCATCAATAACTACTACGGCTACTTTTATCCGAGCGCTCGCGACGCATGGGTCTACAGCACGGCGCGCAGTGCCGAGATCATGGCGAAGCCCGATAACCTCAAGTACTTCGACTTCCATCCGGTCGATAGCAAGGTTGTGCGCTGGTGCGACCACCTGATTAATTTGTACCGTGTGGCGGTGCAGCGTGTTCCCTTTATCTCGCTCACCATGAGCTCGGCCACCTATGTGTGGATCATGATCGCCGTGGTGGTCTACTTGCTGCGTCGTCATTCATGGCGTGCGCTGGCGATCTGGGTGCCGCTGTTGGGCGTGCTCGCCGTGTGCCTGATTGGCCCGTGCAACGGCTCGACTTACATGCGCTACCTGTATCCGGTCATCGCCTGCATGCCCTTCGCCATCGGCGCCACCGTCACCCGCAGCGACTTCCTCTGGGCCTAAACTGGTGCATTGGGGTCAGGTTACTTTGCACCAAAGGGGACATCATCACGACGCCTTCATTTTGGGGTTTATCTCGCAGGCCAGTAGGTATATCATAACGACGTTTGTTTATATTGCCCGAGCATCTGCGCTGGGCTTTAGGTCGAAACCGATAGGAGACACGTATGTCCGGACACTCTAAGTGGGCCACAACCAAGCATCGTAAGGGCGCGCAGGACGCCAAGCGTTCCGCCCTCTTCTCCAAGCTCAGCCGCAACATCACCGTTGCTGCCCGTCTCGGCGGTGACCCGCTGCCCGAGAACAACGCCAGCCTCGCCGCTGCCGTTGCCAAGGCCAAGGCTCAGTCCATGCCTAAGGACAAGATCAAGTCCGCTATCGACAAGGCTTTTGGTTCGGGTGCTGACGCTGCCGTCTACGAGAACATCGTGTACGAGGGCTACGGTCCCGCCGGTGTCGCCGTCTACGTCGACTGCCTGACCGACAACCGCAACCGTACCGCCGCTGATGTCCGTTCCGCCTTCTCCCACGCTGGTGGCAACCTGGGCACCTCCGGCTCCGTCGCCTTCCAGTTTGAGCGCAAGGGCCAGATCGTCGTCGCCAAGGAGATCCTGGACGAGAACGCCAAGAAGGAGACCATGATCGCCAACGGTGCTGCCGGTGACGAGGATGAGTTCATGATGGCCATCGCCGAGGCCGGTGGCGAGGACTACGAGGACGCCGGCGAGGAGTGGATCGTCTGGACTGCTGCCAACGACGTTATGGCTGTCTCCAAGGCGCTCGAGGAGCAGGGTGTCCAGGTCAAGGGCTCCGAGACCACCATGGTCCCGACCACCCCGACCGAGGTCTCCGGCGCCGACGCCAAGAAGGTTCAGCGCCTCATCGACCGTCTTGAGGAGCTCGACGACGTCCAGGATGTTTACAGCACCATGGACATGACCGACGAGGTCATCGCTGCCCTCGAGGAGGAGTAGCGCCCGCACGGGTTAAGCCGTGCATATCTGGGCATAATGAAGCGAGCATGCAAGTCTCGTGGAATAGATGAGCCGGATCCGCGTGCGTAGAGCACCGGACCCGGCTCTTTTATAATGATGCGAACCGTTTTGCATTTCGAGAGCCGAGATTTGAAGGGAGCGCCACGTGCGCGTACTCAAACGAGCCCTAGCGATTGTGTATCTTGCCGCCGCCATCGTGGCGCTGGGTACGCTTGTCTGCCAGTTTTGGGGGCCGTATACGTATCGCCTTATGCTGCTGATGCGCGACCCCATGCCGCGCATTGTCGTGACGGCATGCGGCGGAGTTGTGGCGATCGGCGTGCTGATAAGCTTCTTCCGCCTGATGTTTGCTCGTCGCGAGCCGTCCTGCGTGCATCCGGCGGGGGAGCGCAATATCGAGGTTACCCTTGCGGCGCTTTCTTCGTGCGCCAGGGCCGCTGCCGAGCGCGACGATCGCGTGATGATCGAGCATGTCGAGGCCCGCGTCCAAGGTTCCGACGATTCGCACGTCCGTTTTAAGGTCGAGGCTATCGCGCTTGACGATAAGGACGTGGCATCTCTGGCTACCGCGATGCAGCAGCGCATCGAGGAAGCTTGCGACACCATGCTCGGCACGCCGGGTACGACCACGCGCGTCCGTTTTTTGCCGTCCAAGACTACCGTCCAGACCGTGGAGGTTTCCGGTGAGTGATACCAATCAAGATAAGACCGCTCGTACGCCGCGCCTGACGATTGACCAGAGCGCCACGCCGGCGAGCGAACCTGTTGATTCCAAAGCAGAGGCAACCGAGTTACAAGACGCGGCAGCCGTGGATTTTGACGAGGCTATGGGTCTCATCAAGGGTACGGGCGCTGCCATCTGGAGCTATGCTGTGCGTCATCCCAACACCACGCTCGGTGCCGCCGCTGGCTTTATCCTCGCCGTGTTGGTGCTCACACTCGGCCTGTGGGACACGCTCGTCATTGCATTCTTCGTGCTGATCGGCGCTGTGATCGGCCAAATTCGCGACGGCGAGAACGGGATCGTCAACTTCTTCGGCCGTCTGTTTAGCGGCCGCTAATATGTATTCGACTGTCGCATCTGCGGCAGGCATAAGGAGGAACCATGGCTTTTAACACGAAGGTCGATGTAGCCGATACCGAGCTCGAGGAGAACGAGGCGGTCGTCGCCGAAGCCGAGGATGTGACGCTCGAGGACGAGGCTCTTGTCGAGGTCGAGTCCGATGAGGATGAGGACGACGAGGAAGCGGACGAGTCCGAGGACTCGCTGACCTATTCCAACGGTGTGATCGAGAAGATCGTTGCCATGGCCACCCGCGAGGTTCCGCACGTTCTGGGCATGAAGGGTAACCTCATGCACTTTGTGCAGGAGCAGTTTGGTGCCGAGAATCTGACCAAGGGCGTGACGGTCGAGGTCACCGATGACAATCGCGTGGTCGTCAACATCTCCGTCATTATCGAGTACGGCGCCTATGCGCCCGCGATCTTCGACGATGTCAAGGCACGTGTCACCGAGCGCCTTGCCGCGATGACCGGCCTTGAGGTGGCGGGCGTCAACCTGCGCATCGAGGACGTCATCACCCCCGAGGAGTACGAGCACCGCACCAGCCAGCACGAATAACCTTCCAAAAAGGGACAGGTTTGTTTTGGCAGGTTTTATCTGCGAAAACATTAAACGGCCGACCGCGCAAGCAAAAGCGTGGCCGGCCGTTATTTGTATGCCCCCCGATGTGGGCATACCGCTCGTCTAACTAGGGGTTGCAATCGTCGCGTTCCGCGTTACCCTAATGGGCGCATTGTTTCCAAATTGTTAACGAGGGGTTGCCGTAATGGCCGACGAGAACGAAACAGAAAGCAAGGCATGGGCGATTGAGGCCGCCGCGGCAGAGGCGGCATCGCGTGCTGCCGAGGAGGTGCATCGTCCTCCCGTGGTGCCGATGGAGCGCGTGGTTGATCGCACCGATATCGAGCGCGGCGAGCGTGCCGGTCAAAAGCGCAGCCAGGAGCCGGGCTTCCCGCGCTTTTTTGCCGAGCTCAATCTGGGCCTGATTCTTACGGCCTTCGCCATCGTTGCGTTTAAAACCCCTAATCACTTTGCTTTTGGCGGCACCTCGGGCGTGTCGGTCATTCTGTCCACGCTGTTCCCGACCCTGCCCGTCGGCGTTTTTATGTGGATTATCAATGCGGTTCTCGTCGTCTTGGGCTTTATCTTTTTGGAGCGCAAGGCAATCCTGTGGAGCGTCTTCGCCTCGTTTGCGCTGTCCGCCTATGTTTCGCTGTTTGAGCTCTTTATTCCGACCGATGTCTCTCTGACGGGTGATATGTGGCTCGACCTGTGCTTTGCCGTCATCTTGCCGGCGCTCGGCAGCGCTATTGTCTTTGACATCGGCGCCTCGACGGGTGGCACGGACATTCTCGCTATGATCCTCAAACGCCGCACCACGCTCGAGATTGGTCGCGCACTGCTGTTGGTCGATATCGGCATCGTGGCCATCGCGGCCTTTTTGTATGGCCCGCGTGTCGGTCTGTATTGCGTGCTCGGCCTGTTTGCCAAGACGCTTGTGGTCGACAAGGCCATCGAGAGCATCCATCTTCGTAAGGTCTGCACGGTCATTTGCTCCGAACCCCTTAAGGTCGAGGAGTTTATCGTCAAGCATCTCAACCGCACAGCGACCATCAGCCGCGGCTACGGTGCCTTCTCGGGCAAGTGCGTGACGGTGATCATGAGCGTGCTGAGCCGTCGCGAGGCCGTGCAGCTGCGCCGTTATGCGCGCGAGGTCGATCCGGGTGCCTTTATCACGATCGTCGACAGCTCCGAGATTGTCGGCAAGGGCTTCCGCGGAACGAACTAGCACAGACATATTCAACGAACCGCCTGCTGGCGCCGCGTACCTTGCAAATCGGTCATCTTTGAGTATTTGACCCCACATTGGGCAATAATGATGCTAAAGACATCGTTTGCGATCCAAGTGATTCGTTCAAGATACGAAGGGATGATTCTATGTTCTGCTCGCAGTGTGGCGCCCCCATGGGCGATAACGACAAGTTCTGCGGCGTGTGTGGTGCTCCTAATGCCGGTGCCTCTGGCCCCGCTCCCCAGGGACAGCCTCAGCCCCAGCAGTTTGTTCCGCAACCGCCCGTGGCGAATGCGCCAAAGGGCTGTGTGGCTCAGGCGTTCCAAGATATGACTAAGACTCCGGGCGTACTTCAGCGTGTATGCCAAATCGCGTTTTTGCCGGCGCTGATTTGCGTTGTGTCGGTGCTCGTGTTGTTTATTCCCGTTATTGGCGGCATTGCGGCTGCCATCGGCTTTTTGGCAGCTTGCATTGCGAGTGTGTGCGGTTCCGGCTTCGGTATCGAGTGGGGCCGTGATCTGTCGCTCAAGGTCGATGACGGCATGGACCGTCCACTCATGCGTTCCACGTCGTTTGGTCTCGGAGTCTTTTCGAGCGTTATTTCGGTCGTGCTCGAGGTTATCGCTGCCATTCCCGTTATCGGTGTAGTGCTTTCGCTGGTGGAGGGCGTGGTAATTGGCGCCGCGAGCTCGTATTCTTATTACGGCTCTTATGCGCTCGAGGCTGCGCTGTTCGGTTCGCTCGGCCTGCTTGTCCTGGCGCTAATTGCCTCGGCGATTCTGGGTGTCTTCTTTAAGATGTTCGCCGACATCGCCGTGATGCACTTTGCGGTGACCGGGCGTGTCGAGAGCGCGTTTTCGCTCGATAAGGTCTGGGCGGCGTTTAAGCACAACAAGACCAAGCTGTTCTGTGCTTCGTTCCTTCCCGAGTTTTTGACGGGCCTGGTCGCCAACGTTGTCACATGGATCTTGACGGCCGTCTTTGGCGCCATTGCCTCTGTCGGTATGTATAGCTACTACTATCGTCCTACGGGTATTGAGGCAATTGTTACCGGCGGTGGCGTCACGCTCGCGCTGTTCTTGGTGCTGGTCGCTTTCGTCACCGTATTTCTTACGGTCTTTGGCAAGATGCTCAAGCACCGTGCCGTTGGCTATTGGGCCGCACGCTATGCAAGCGAGTGGGCCGATGAGGATAAGGACGACGTCCTGACTTTTGTATTGCCCTTCGAGAAGAAGTCCGCTCCTTCGGGTTACGGTGCTCCGGATGCTTCGCCGGCACCTGCACCCGCTCCCGCGACCGAGCCTGAGCCGGCGCCCGAGTCTGAACCGGCGCCCGAGCCTGAGACGGCATCTGAGCCCGAGCCTGCGCCTGAGCCTGAGCCGGCACCTGCACCTGAGCCGGCGTCCGAGCCAAGCTCCGACGAGGAGCCTCAGGACGAGTAGCCACGCCGCCTGCTATTTGGGGACGGGGTAGAAATGGTAGAAATAGCGCTTGAAGAATGAGCGGGGGGCGGACGTTTCGATACGTCCGCCCCCCGCTCTGCTTTAGCCAGGCTGTTATGGATGGGTGTGACGACTACTCGTCGTGCTTCTCCTCGCGGCGTGCAGCAGCGCGTGCGTCGTGGATGCCCTTGATCGCGGCATGGCGAGCCGTTCGGGCATCATGGATGGCGTCGCGAGCCTCGGCGGTCGTCGCCTTGGCAGAGCGCAACTTGGCGGCCAGATCGGGGTTGGTTTCGGCGACCGCGGTAATCGCGGGGCCGTCGAGCTCCTCTTGCGTGGGCTCGGCCAAAAAGTCGATAGCATACTGGGCGGCCACCATGGAGCCCTTTGCCAGCACGGTCTCGTCGATCTTGTAGAAGCAGGAATGTTGGGCGTACGTGGCGCCAATCTTGGGGTTGCGCGTACCTACAAATGCGAGCACGCCCGGTACGCGACGCAGGTACTCCGAAAAATCCTCGCCCGAAAGCGTGCCGCGATAATGGCCTTGGCCGGTGGGGCCCAGGCACTTGATTACAGCCTGACGGCAGCGCTCGCTCGAGGCGGCGTCGTTTTCGACCTTGTAGTTGGCGATGGTGTAGTCGGTGAGCTCTGCCTCGGCGCCCAGAGCTGCCGCGGTATGCTCCACGATGCGGCGCATGAGCTCCGGCATTTCCTCGTGGGTCGAATCGCCGTAGGTACGCACTGTGCCGGCGAGGTAGGCCGTGCCGGCGATAACGTTGCGCGCGGTGCCGCCGTGCAGCTCGCCGACGGTGATGACAGCCGGCTCGTAGGGGCTGATCTCGCGCGAGACGATGGTCTGCAGGGCGTTGACGATCTCGGCGGCCACCATAACGGCGTCGTGACCTCGCTGGGGCATGGCGCCGTGGCACGAGGTGCCGCGTACGTCGATACGGAACCAGTCGGTATTGGCCATGCGCGGTCCGGGCTCGCAGCTCACGGTGCCGGCGTCAACCTCGCTCCAGATATGCGCGGCGTAGGCGCCATCGACGCCGTCGAGCACACCCGTGCCGATCATGAGCTTAGCGCCCTGGCCGTTTTCCTCGCTGGGCTGGAAGACGATGCGGACCTCGCCGTGGATGTCGTCGGTCATATGGCGCAGGATTTGCAGCGTTCCGAGCATCATGGCGATATGGCAGTCGTGGCCGCAGGCGTGCATGCAGCCCTCGTTGACGCTGGCGAACTCCTCGCCGGTCTGCTCGGTGACGGGCAGGGCGTCGATGTCGGCGCGCAGCAGGATGCGGCGGCGTGGCGTGCCGTCCTCGCGGTAGGCATCCGGCGCGGTACCGCGAAGCGTTGCCACCAAGCCGGTCTTGAGCGGACGCTCGTAGGGGATATTCATGGCGTCGAGCTGGTTGGCGATGTCGGAGGCCGTGCGCTCCTCGGCAAGGCTCAGCTCCGGGTGCTTATGGAAGTGCCGGCGCTGTTTGATGATATATGGTTCAAACTCGGTAGCGATATCTTTGATGGCTGCGGTGACGTCGTCAGCCGCGCGAGCCTCGGTCGCCGCCATAATCTGCTGTGCCTTGGTCTTCGTCATGGTCGATTTGCTCCTTGCTGGGTTGATCGCAAAATCGTACAGGCTCTCTCCAGTATGCCACCTGCCGCTAGGGCTGGTAAAGTTGCCGTTTGCCGCTTGGGGTTTTGTTACAAGGGCGGGGGAGTACACTCGGGGGTGTTGAATTTCCTGCCAGAGATGGGGATGCCCATGCAACATATCGATCGGATTATCCGCTCCAAGAACGTCTTTACCGCGCAAGACGGCATCGATACCGCCCGCGAGCTGGCGATTGCCATCGCAGGCGACCGTATCGTCGCAGTCGGTGCGCCGGATGACGTGATTGCCGCCGCGCCTGCCGCCACGCCGGTTATCGACTACGGCGAGCAGTTTGTCTGCCCCGGTTTCCATGACGCTCATCTGCACTTCTTCCATACCTCGGTCGGTTCCTCGCCGTACATGCTCATGGATATGGGCACGTCCGAGGCGGCGCTGGTGCAACATGCGCTCGAGTTTTCCCAGGATCTGCCTAGTGACGCTTGGGTTGTGACGCAGGGCTGGCGCGATTACCGTTGGGATCCGCCCGAGCATCCTACCAAGGCGTCGCTCGATGCGGCATTCCCCGATCGTCCCTGCGTTATGTATTCGGGCGACGGGCACACGCTTTGGCTCAACAGCCGCGCACTCGAGGCGCTCGGCGTCACGCGCGACAGCGAGCCGCCAGCGGGCGGCAGTTACGACAAGGATGCAAACGGCGAACTCACGGGTATCGCTCACGAGGCGGCTGCCATGCAGCTGCTACCGCGCTGCCTTGAGTGGCTGGGGGAGGATCGCATCGCAAGCGCTTACGCCGATCAAATGAGGCGTATGGCCGAGCAGGGCATCACCTCGATCTGCGATATGTCGCTCATGCCCATGCCGGGCTGCGATTTTATCCGCGACGACGTCTACGACAAACTGCAGGCAGCCGGCAAGCTGGGCATCCGAGCCCATCTGTTCCCCACGCTGCTGGATGACCAGTCGCGCTTGGAAGAGCTGCAGACCCGCTACGCGAACAACGCGCTGCTCTCGGCGCCTGGTTTTAAGCAGTTTTTCGACGGCGTGTCGAGCGAACACACGGCCTATCTCACCGAGCCCTATACCAACCCGCGCTTCCCGGGCGACCAGGGCCGTCTGACGGTTCCTGCCGAGCGTATGCGCAAGCTGGTCCTCGCTGCCGCGGAGCGCGGTCACACCGTGCGCATCCACGTCATCGGCGACGGTGCCATCCATGCCGCGCTCGATATCTTTGAGGAGGCCGCGGAACTGTACGGCCTGCCCCAGCACGGTCATAACACGCTCGAGCATCTGGAGAACCTCTTGCCCGAGGACATTGACCGCCTGCGCAAGCTTAACGTGGTTGCTTCGAGCCAGCCCTGCCACATTACACTCGACCCGGGCGGCCCCGAGCGCGACCTGGGCCTGGAGCGCAGCCGCATCATGTGGCCGTTCGCAACCTATAAGCAGCGCGGCATTCGACAAGCCTTCGGCACCGATAGCCCCATCACAGCTGTTACCAGCATGAACGTGCTCTACACGGCTATCACGCGCCAGGATCCCAAAAGCCACTGGCCCGAGGGCGGCTGGTTACCGAGCGAGCGCATCGATGCAGCAACAGCCCTGCGCAACTACACCCTGGGCAGCGCCTATGCAGCGGGCGACGAGCAAAACCTCGGCAGCTTGGAGCCCGGCAAGTATGCCGACCTGGTAGTCCTGGACCAAAACCCGCTCACCATCGACCCCCAAGAACTCCAAGCCACCAAGGTTCAGGCCACCTACCTGGCAGGTAACTTGATTTACGAGCGCTGACGTTCATACCGCACCGTTAAACGCGGCTCGGGCAGTCTATTTTGGGATGGCGCTCGAGCCGGATTTGTTTGCCGATGGGGGTTCGTTAGGAGCGTCCCCGCTCTGCTGGATTTGGGCGCGGGGTTGAGGTGCTGCTGCCTCGTGCGCTCAATTTGGACATCAGCAATGCTGTCTCTTGGTGTTTTGCATACTTCCCATTACAGATTGCATAAAAAGGCTGGGATGTTCTTCCTGATCCTGATGTACCCCCGCCCGTGCCGTGCAAAAAACGGAGTATTCAGCACCACGAGCTCTGCCGGTGCCGCGGCGGCTGAGTAACGTTGCGGAGATTGACGTCATTTTGAGGTCCGGCGCGGCGCGAAGCATGCCTTTTTGTCCTGGCGGGGTTTGCCTGCCGACTCAAATCGCCGGTCGAAGGCGTCCTTGGGACCAATATGGTGTGTCCGGCGTGTATGCAGCCGTCCTGGCTTGCTGAATACTCCCAAAAATGCACGGCGCTCCCCAGGGGACCCGTACGCGCAGCGAAAACCATGCCCATGTCGCTATCCGCATCGCCATTTTGCTGCACTGACTTTTCTGAATACCGGGCTCGAATTAGTTAACCTAGCTCCCGGGGCGGACCGGAGGGCATGAAGTTTGTCGCGAGTTCCGCACGCAAAGGAAAGCACTTAATGTGCTTTCCGTCTTGCGCAGGACTGTAGAGCAGCAAACTTCATGCCCTCCGGTCCGCCCCGGGAGCCACTGCTAAGTTATCCTCCGGCATTCAGAAAATCTAAGTGCCAAAAAATAAGATTTTTTGACTCTGTGTTGTATAACCCGCCATTCGTGGGTACCATTCAACGCGTACGCAAACAAAAAGGGTTAATTCGCGTGGTATAACCGCGCGGCCCAAAAAGGAGGAGACAAGCATGTCGTCTTTGAAGCCGCTTGCAGATCGTGTTCTGGTCAAGCCCGACGAGGCCGAGCAGAAGACCGCTTCTGGTCTGTACATCGCCAGCAACGCCCAGGAGAAGCCGCAGCGCGGCACCATCGTTGCCGTGGGCGCCGGCAAGGTCAACGACAAGGGTGAGCGCATCCCCATGGACGTCAAGGTCGGTGACGTTGTCATCTACGGTAAGTTCGGTGGCAACGAGGTCAAGGTCGACGGCGAGAAGTATCTGCTGATGCGCGCCGACGACATCTACGCTGTCGTCGAGGCCTAGTCTCGTCAGAATCTCTGATTCGTCTTTGAACGCGCCCGCCGCATAGGACTCGGAAGCGGCGACGCGAGTCACATTTCTTTTGGAGGATTACCTACCATGGCAAAGAACATTACGTTCAACACCGATGCCCGCGCTAAGCTTGCCAAGGGCGTCAACACTCTGGCCGACGCCGTTACCGTCACCATGGGCCCCAAGGGTCGCTACGTTGCGCTGCAGCGCACGTTCGGTGCCCCGACCATCACCAACGACGGCGTTTCCGTCGCCAAGGAGATCGAGCTCGAGGATAACATCGAGAACATGGGCGCTCAGCTGGTGAAGGAGGTTGCCACCAAGACCAACGACACCGTGGGTGACGGCACCACCACCGCAACCCTGCTCGCTCAGGCCATCGTCAACGACGGTCTGCGCAACGTCGCCGCTGGCGCCAACCCGCTGGCCATCCGTCGCGGCATCGACAAGGCCGTCAACGCCGCCGTCGCCGAGATGAAGAAGCAGGCCAAGCCTGTCGAGACCAAGGAGCAGATCGCTTCCGTCGGTACCATCTCCGCCGGTGACCCCGAGGTCGGCGAGAAGATCGCCGAGGCTATGGAGGTCGTGGGCAAGGACGGCGTCATCACCGTCGAGGATTCCCAGACGTTCGATATCACCATCGACACCGTCGAGGGCATGCAGTTCGACAAGGGCTATGTCTCCGCTTACTTCGTCACGGACAACGACCGCATGGAGGCCGTGATGAAGGATCCGTACATCCTCATCACCGACCAGAAGATCTCCAGCGTTCAGGACATTATGCCCGTTCTCGAGGCTGTCCAGCGCGCTGGCCGCGGCCTGCTCATCATCGCTGAGGACATCGACGGCGAGGCTCTGCCGACCCTGGTCCTCAACAAGATCCGTGGCGCCCTCAACGTCTGCGCCGTCAAGGCCCCGGGCTACGGCGATCGCCGCAAGCGCATTCTCGAGGACATCGCTGTCCTCACCGGTGGCCAGGCTGCCCTGGACGAGTTGGGCGTGAAGGTCGCTGACATCACCGCCGATATGCTCGGTACCGCTAAGTCCGTCACCATCTCTAAGGACAACACCGTCGTCGTCGGCGGCGCTGGCTCCAAGGAGGCCATCGACGCCCGTATCGCTCAGATTAAGGGCGAGATGGAGAACACCACCTCTGACTTCGACCGTGAGAAGCTCCAGGAGCGCCTGGCCAAGCTCTCCGGTGGCGTTGCCGTCATCAAGGTCGGCGCTGCTACCGAGTCCGAGCTCAAGGAGATCAAGCACCGCGTCGAGGACGCCCTGCAGGCAACCCGCGCTGCTGTCGAGGAGGGCATTGTCGCCGGTGGCGGCGTCGCCTTCATGGACGCTGCTCCTGCGCTCGACGCCGTTGAGCTCGACGACCCCGAGGAGAAGATCGGTGTCGACATCGTCAAGAAGGCTCTGACCGCTCCGGTCGCTACCATCGCCAAGAACGCTGGTTTTGAGGGCGCTGTCGTGGTCGACAAGGTTGCCGAGCTGCCTGCCGGCCAGGGTCTCAACTCTGCCAACGGCGAGTGGGGCGACATGATCGAGATGGGCGTCCTCGACCCCGTCAAGGTCAGCCGCGTCACCCTGCAGAACGCTGCTTCCGTCGCCAGCCTGATCCTCATCACCGAGGCCACCGTCTCCGATGTGCCCAAAAACACTCAGCTTGAGGACGCTATCGCTGCTGCCACCGCTGGTCAGCAGGGCGGCGGTATGTACTAAGGCCGACAAGGTCTAGAACTCCCACCGGGAATCCGGGGGCGTGACGGGGGTTTCTCTCCGGAACGTCCTCGGACATGCAAAGAGGCTCCGCATCGCGCTTCGCGCTGCGGAGCCTCTTTGCGTCCTGACGCTCCTATTTGGCAAGGTGTTTTTTAGAATCCATTTTGCGCTCGGCCTCGAAGGCCTGC
>NZ_JBBNLS010000012.1:0-82320 GCF_040092305.1 Collinsella sp. CLA-ER-H6 | reverse complement strand
TCTATCTCGCAGCCGTGATAGACGCCTTCTCCCGCAAGGTCGTGGGCTGGTCGATGTCCGAGCGCATCACCGAGAAGGTCGCGATCGACGCGATGGAGCAGGCGGTCGGCAGGGAGGGTCCGCCAGATGACGGCAGCCTCGTCTTCCATGACGATCGGGGCGCGCAGTACACCTCCCGTTCCTTCCAGCGGTGTCTGGACTCGCATGGCATAGTCCAGTCGGTATCAAGGCCCGGCACGCCGCTGGACAACGCGGTGGCCGAGTCGTTCTTCAAGACGCTGAAAAGGGAATTGGTGGAAGAGAGGAGCTATGGGACGAGGGACGAGGCCAAGCAGGACATCTTCAAGTACATAGAGCTCTATTACAATAGGGTGCGCATGCATTCCACCCTGGGCTACATGTCTCCAGTGGAATACGAGCGGCAATACGCTTGAGGATCCTTAAAAGAAAGTCCAGTTTATCCTTCCCACTCCAAATCAGGGCATCGGCGCCCGTCCAAGAATTGGGATGCAGTTCAATACGAGCTCGGGGCTCTTTTCGTCTAGATTGGGGACGCATGGCCGGACGAAAACAATTTGCGTCTGGTAATAAGCGTACGAAAGCGCAATTTCCATCCTTATTCCGGACGCAAATCAAGACGTAAACCGTTTGTGTCTGCTATAAATCCGCACGAAAACGGTTTTCGTCTTGCAGGGCAGTTACCGCTTCTACAGTTCAACTTCCAGTTCGGCTTTGTGTTCGTAGAGGTAATTGCGCATGTAGGGGATGGCAAATGAGACCTTGCCGTACGAGGGGGCCTCGATAATCGATTCTCTTAACAGGCGGCTGCGGACGGAGCTCACCTGTTGAGGTGTTTTGTTTAGGGCATCGGCAACCATGCTGGTCGAGCTCGTCTGCCCCAAAGACGCCATGCTCAGCAGATAAGCGATGCACGTGGGCGGAATGCGCCGCAGCGCGGGCTCAATCACCATGGCGCAGAAGCGTTCGCGTGCCGTTGCAATGCCGCGCTCGGCTTCTTCTTCTCCAATAATCGGTGTATGTGCGCGTCTTGCCAACTGCCATGCGTAGTATCCAACGAGTTGGATCATGAAAGGATAACCTTGCGTTGCCTCGGCAAGTTGGCCGGCAATACCTGGCTGCAACTCCACGCCAGACGCTTCAATGGTTTCCTCGAGGGAATACAACACTTCGGTTACTGCCACAGCCTTCAGGTCAAAGGGGAGGGCGCGGCGCAAAAACGCAAGTGTCTTTCCGTTGATGATGCTTTCAATCATCGAAGGCAGACCCGCAAAAACAAAGGCGATATCAAGGTCTTCGCCGATAACCTGCTGAATCGCAATGGAGAGCGTTCGGACCTCATCGAGCTCTGCGTCCTGAACCTCGTCGAGAGTGATGAGCAGGCCGTTTCCATTCTTGGATATTGTCTGTCTCAAAGCGTCGCGTAGCGATGGGCCGATTCGCTCAATGTCTATGCTGCCGATGGATATGCCAGCTACGGTGGGCTCAAATCTGGCGTGTTTGGCCTGGAATTTGGGCTGCAGCTGTTCGAGAATGCGCTGGCAAAGTCCCTCGGTTGCGACCTCTTTTATGACCGTCCAGCCACGGCTTTGCGCCAAACGTGAGCACTCGTCAAGGAGGACCGTCTTGCCCGTTCCACGGACGCCGGCTATGCGCATTAGGCGCCCCGGGGCACCAGGCCCGTTGACGAGGCCCTCACTGAATTCTTCAAGTACATCTTCGCGGCCGATAATCGTGGGAGGTGTTTTACCTGCTGTGGGCTTAAAAGGGTTTGTTTGCATGTGAGCCACCTTTGCTCAAGATATAGCAAGATATAGCAAAGTATGGTGAGATATAGCAACGTATAGCGCTGTTCGCGGGTTCTTACGGTGGTGCTATTTTCCGAATGCCGCGCGGATAAAGCGCTGGGCGAACAGCTTGTTGGCGACGTTGATGACATGGCCCAGGAACAGTGCCGAGATGGCGGTCGTGACGCCAAAGCCGCCCAGGTTGTACATAAAGATCAGCGACAACGCGAGCGAGGCGGCGACATGTGAGCAGTCAAACACGACTTTTACGTCACCAAAGCGGCGTTTAAGCTTTTCGGCAATGACTTGCACCAAGCCGTCGGGCGCGTTGGGGACAACGCCCATGTTGACGACGAGACTTACGCCAAATGCGGTGACAGCGAGGGAGAGCAGCATGGTCGCAATCTGTGTGGGGAGTGCCGTGGGATGCAGTGGGTTGACCGCCATGAAGAGGTCGGTCAAGCCGCCAATCAGCGTTGAGAAGAACAACTCGAGCAGGATGCGCGGCTGGAACTCGCTTCGCAAGATGGCTAATTGCGCCACGATATAGGCGACGTAGGTTGCGGTGATCCAAAAGCCGAGCGTCTTGCCAGTGAGCATGGATAGGGTTGTGGCAAAGCACGTGAGCGCGGCGACGCCCAGGCCGGATGCCGTCTGGAGACTCATACCGAGTGCCAGTACTGCAACGCCCACCAGATACATCAGCATTCTGATGACGGTATGGCACCAGTCGATGTTCTCGCCATGCATGATGATGAGCGGTCGCATGTTGCTACCCGTCCTTTCGGTTGTGTGAAAAAGCTGACCCGGGCCGGCAAAAGAGGGTTATCGGAGGCACTGCTGCAAAAGCAGAAAAGCCGGCCCCACGGTCAGTCGTCTAGGAAGTGTCTCGCTGTGCCGGAATGGGACTAAAGGTCCAACGAGACGGGAAGAAAGCAAATGGCATTGCGTGGGCGATAAGATGCCAAGATGGTAGGGTGTGTCTTAGCATCCTATTGCCCACGCTCAACGAAATCGGTTTCGTTTGAGCCTAAGTATACGCACGGGATTTTATTTGCGAAGAGAAAAACAATAAAAAGGTGAACGTTCACCTAATCGCAACAACTCGTTGGCTGTAGTTGCGGTGGAATAGTTCCTGTTTTTGCTGCTGAAGGCCTTGAACAGGAACTATTCCACCGCAACTTATGAGGGGGCGGGGGATGCGATAGTATTGCATGGTGGTATTCGACTAACCGAGGACTTATCCGAGGGCTTTATGGAACAACACCAGCATTATCAGAGCCTGCAAGACCAGGCATACAACGCATTGCGCTCTAAGATCATCTATGCCGAGCTCAAGCCCGGCACGCGCCTTTCGGCGATTGGTCTGGAAAAGGAGACGGGAATCGGGCGCACGCCCATTCGCGAATCCTTTGTGCGCCTGCGCGAGCAGGAGCTGGTGGAAACGCGTCCCAAAAGCGGCACCTACGTCTCTAAGATCAGCATGGAACGCGCCGAAAACGCCTGCTTTTTGCGCGAGAAGCTCGAGAGAAGCGTGCTTATTAAATGCTGTTCGGCCGCCTCGCCCGAGCAAAAGCAGCGGCTTGAGCAGATTCTTACCGAGTCCGAGTCGCTCGACCATGGCGAAACGCGCCGTTTCTTTGACCTGGATAACCTGTTCCATGAGACATGTTTTGAGATTGCCGGTCGTCACATGTTGTGGGATTGGATGAAGAGCATCAACACGCATTTTGAGCGATATAACTGGTTGCGTATGGTGTCGCAGGATTTGGATTGGGAGCCGATTCGTCGGCAGCATCGCCGGATTCTCGAGGCCATTAAGAGGGGCGATACCGACGCGGCGAGCTATCTGGCAGAGACACACCTGCACCTGATGCCCGAGGAGCAGGGCCCGGTTATCGCCTTGCATCCCGACTATTTTGAGCTGTCCAAAGACTCGTTCATCTAATCAATCCCCATATAAGTTGCGGTGAAATAGGGACTGTTTTGCGGCCTAGGTGGCGCAAACAGTCCCTATTTCACCGCAACTGCGTTGGGGTGTGACCGGGGCACAAAGATGCGGTGCCGCTTGGAGGAAAAGACCGGAAGCAAAGGTCCATTCCTCCAAGCGGCGCCGCAGCTGTTTTGATGGCTCGGCTTTTACCGAAGTGGCTCAGTTGAGCGCGACTGCCAGCCGATTATACAAAGCGGCTCGGGGGCGTGTCGCTTCCGTCACGTTCTATCAGCATACAAGACGGTTTTGGTTCTTGTTCGTGACGGAAACGGCGCGCTTCCGAGCCGCTTTAAAAGAAAGGGGGCGAGGTCTAGGGCACGCCCCCTTTCACGATAGAGAGCTAAACCTAGCCGCGGACCTTCTTGACGACGTCCATGGCCTCGCGGGCGATCTGCTCGACCTTGGAGAAGTCGCCGTCGGCAAACAGGGCCGGCTTGACCATCCAGGTGCCACCGCAGGCGATGATGGCGGAGGAGCTCAGGTACTCCTCGACGTTGGCGGTGCTCACGCCGCCGGTAGGCATAAAGCGGTGACCGACAAACGGAGCGGCGAGGGCCTTGATGGTGTTCAGGCCGCCATACTGGGACGCGGGGAAGAACTTGGTGACCTTGAGGCCCAGGTTCTCGGCTGCGGTGACCTCGGAGGGGGTCACGGTGCCGGGAAGGACGGGCAGCTCGATGTCGATGCAATGCTTCACGACGTCCTCGTTGTAACCCGGGGAGACGATGAACTTGGCACCGGCGGCGCGGGCCTGCTCAACCTGCTCGACGGTCAGGACAGTGCCGGCGCCAACGCACATCTCGGGCTCGGCCTCGGCCATAGCGGCGATGCACTCGGCGGCGCAGGCGGTGCGGAAGGTGACCTCGGCGGACTTCATGCCAGCTGCCATAAGAGCGTGGGCGAGCGGGGCGGCGTCCTCGACCTTGTCGAGCACAACGACCGGCACGATGCCCAGGGACTCAAGCGTGGTGTAGAACTGATCGAACATGATGTTCCTTTCGATGTGTGGCGCGCATGGGCGCGTGATTACCAAATGTGCTGGTCAGGAGCCGATTTTGGATTGGTTATCGGAGGCACCGCTTGGGGTTCAAGCAATTCCAAAACCGGCTGCTCGACCAGTCATGTAGGGAATGCCAGGCAAAACCGGAATGGGACTGGTGGTTTTGCCCGGCCGGAGGAATCGGGGAGCGGGCCGCAGGGGTATGGGATTGGAAAGCTGCGGCCCGCGGAATGGAGACGGACTAGCGCGCGACGCGGGTGCCACCGTCGGCGGCTGATGCTACGGCTGCAATCTCGTCTGCGGTCACCAAGTTGGAGTCGCCCTTGATGGTGAGCTTGAGGATCGAAGCCGCAATCGCGTAGTTGACAGCGTCCTGCGGGTCAAAGTCGTTGATGAGGGCATGGACGAGGCCGGCGTTGAAAGCGTCGCCGGCGGCAACACCCTCAAGCACGTGCACATCGTGAGCAGGGGAGAACCAGTGCTCGCCGCTCTCGGCGTCATAGAGCATGCCCATCCAGATGGAGCGCTCGACGCAGGAGATGTTGCGGACGACCGAAGCGACCTTCTTGCAGCCGTACTCGGCGCAAATCTGACGGGCCATCTCGACGTAGGTGTCGCGCTCCTCGATGCCGTGGGCAAGGGAGCCGGAGACGCAGGTCATGCCGAGGCCGGCGGGTGCGTCCTCGTCGTTGGCGATGCAGATGTCGACGAGCGGCAGGAGCTCCTTCATGGTGGCCTGCGACTTCTCGGGCGACCACATCTTGCCGCGATAGTTCACGTCGCACACGGTCGTGATGCCCTTGGCGCGGCAGGCGGTGAGGGCATCCTTGCAGGCGGCAGCCATCTCATCGGAGACGGCGGGGGTCACGCCGGAGAAATAGAAGACATCGATGCCCTTGAGGATCTCGTCCCAGTTAAAGACGTCGCGCTTGGCCATGTTGATGGCAGAGTACTTGCGGTCGTAGACGCAACCGTTACCGCGCTGCGAGGCGCCGACCTCAAACACATAGGAGCCAAGACGGTCGCCCTGGCGCACGACGCGCGTGGTGTCGACGCCGTAGGCCTTCAGCGAACGCAGGGCGCACTCGCCCAGACGGTTGGCCGGGACAACGGAGACGTAAGCGGCCTTGTCGCCCTGGTAGGCCAGGGAAAGCGCAGTGTTGGCCTCGGCGCCGCCGTAGCGGACGTCAAACTCGGTTGCCTGCTCAATACGCAGGTGGTCTTTGGGTGAGAGTCTCATCATGATCTCGCCGAAGGTAAGAACCGTTTTACCCATGGTCGCGCAGCTCCTTTTACTCGTGCGTACACCTTTGATATGGCGTTGGCACGCAGGTGCCAAGACGGTAGGGTGCGTCTTTGCACCTGCGTGCCAACGCTCGCCGAAATCGGTTTACGAAATCGGTTTCGTTTCGAGTTGTAGTATACTCACCTACAGCGTTTTGCAACCGAGATTTTTAAAAAATGCCTAAAATGGCTCAGACTGCCGACAATGGGGAAACGGGGTGCGCTATGGCGCAGATGAGAATCAAGGACATTGCCGCCGAGGCAGGCGTGAGTCCGGCCACGGTCTCGCGCTATCTCAACAACCGCCCCGGGCAAATGACCGAGGAGACCCGTGCTCGCATCGCGGCAGTTATCGAGCGCACCGGCTATCGCCCACGTGCCGCCGCGCGCAATCTGCGCAGCTCGCGTACGAACCTCATCGGTGTGATTCTGGCTGACATCGCCAACCCGTTCTCGAGCGCCATGCTCGAGGGCCTTTCCGCCAGCGCCGCGGCGCGCGGCTGCTCGCTCATGACGGCCATTAGCGGCAACGACCCCGCTAAGGAAGCGGAGTCGCTCACCAGACTTATCGATGCCGGCGTGGACGGCCTGGTCGTCAACACCTGCGGAGGCAATGACGAGGCGATCGCCGCGGCAGCGGGACGTCTGCCCGTCGTGCTGCTCGACCGCGACGTTGCCGACGGCGGTGTTGACCTGGTGACATCTAACAACCGTGAGCTGGTCGCCGGCTTGGTAGACGCCTTGGCAGCTGCGGGCAGCGAGCGTCTGTGCCTGCTCACCGAGGCAAGCGACGATAGCCCCGTGCGTCGAGAGCGCGCCGAGGCCTTTGCCGACGAGCTTTCGCGCCGCGGCCTTGCGGGCGAGGTCGTCACCCTGGCCGACGGTGGCGCCACGGGCGTCGGTCGTTTGGACAAGACCATCCGCGACTACGCGGGCAAAAGGCTCGGCCTCATTGCCGTCAACGGCCTGGTTTTCCTGCGTCTGACCGAGGCGCTGGCGCAGCTTGGTCCCTCGCTGCCGGCGGGGCTCAAAATCGCGACGTTTGACGACTACCCCTGGAACCACGTGCTCTTTGGCGGTGTGACAACGGCCGCGCAGGACACCCTTACCATTGCCGAGCGCGTGGTCAAGCGCCTTTCCGAGCGCATCGACGTCGTTACCACCACCGTGGGCGAGGCCGCAAAGCTCGCCCCCAAGCGCATCGAGATTCCCGGCCACATCGAACACCGCGCTTCGACCTCGCGCTAGCCTGTGTGATAATATATAGACAATGTCATACAGGAGGTATCCATGGCTGCGTCTGTGCTGAGTGTGCGAGTGGACTCGTCAATTAAAGACTCATTTGCCGAACTGTGCGAAGAGCTTGGCATGACTTCGTCTGTTGCGGTCAATATGTTTATGAGGCAGATGCTGCGCGAGCGCTCTCTGCCGTTTGTTCCTTCACTTGGTAAAAGCTCTGCGAGCGAAAGCGCCGCGACGGGCATTTTGGATACTGCCCAGATTGAGTCCGCCGTCCGCGAGGCGGCCATCTCGATTCCCGCCATCAAAACCGTGATTCTTTTTGGTTCGTATGCCCGTGGCGAGGCGCATGCCGATAGTGATATTGACTTGCGTCTCGAAGTCGATCGCGAGCAGGGCTTTGGTCTTTTTGCGCTGTCGGCGTTTGGCGAGGCGGTGCGCAAAGAAACCGGGAAGCAGGTTGACCTCGTCTCGAGTGACTATCTTGATGATGATCTTGCCGTGGTAATCGAGCGCGAAGGAGTGATCCTCTATGATCGCGCGTAAGTCAGACAGCCTTCGCGCCCAAGAGGTTTTGGAGGCCATCTCCGAAACGAACGAGCGCATCAAGGCTTTTGATATCACCGAGGACCAGTTTCTGCATGCGAATGACGTGCGGACGAGGGCGTTGGCGGACTCCCTTTTGATGTGTGCGCTTAGGGTGACGGAAGAAGCTGGCAAGTTGTCAGAACGCTCGCAGCGGCTTCATCCCGAAATTGAGTGGCGTGGAATTGTCGGCATGAGAAATTATCTTGCGCATGATTACGGCAATGTCGACCGCTCGGTTGTTTGGGATGCAGTGACGATGGAGTTCCCTACGCTGGAACGAGCCTGTAGACAAATTGTCTCCGAATCTGAACGCTAGCCGCTCGTTCGCAACTGCCTGTTCGCGCACGTTTTTTGAGCGCTTGATACGCTTTAACCCTGCGGAAACATTTTTCTGCGATAGTATCTGCGATATAGACCAGTCGAAACCCGCCCGAAAGAAAGGGGAGCGACATGAACCAGCAGAACATCGATTACGTACTCCGCTCCGTAGAGCAGCGTGACATCCGCTTTGTGCGTCTGTGGTTTGTCGACATTCTCGGCCGCCTCAAGAACTTTGCCATTAGCCCCGAGGACCTCGAGGTCGCTTTTGAGGAGGGTATTGGCTTTGACGGCTCCGCCATCGAGGGCTTTGCCACGCCCGAGGAAGCCGACATGCTGGCGTTTCCCGATGCTTCGACCTTCCAGATTTTGCCGTGGCGCCCGAGCCACAACGGCGTCGCCCGCGTGTTCTGCGACGTGTGTACCCCCGACCGCAAGCCCTTCGCCGGCGACCCGCGCGATGCCCTGCGCCGCATGTTCTACAAGGCCGAAAAGGCCGGCTATCTGCTCAACGTGGGCGCCGAGCTGGAGTATTACTATTTCCCCGACGAGCACACCCCCGAGCCGCTCGACAACGTGGGCTACTTCGATCTTTCGGTGAGCGATGCCGCTCGCGACCTGCGTCGCAACACAGTCCTCACGCTCGAGAAGATGTCCGTGCCCGTGGAGTACACCTTCCACGCCGCCGGCCGCTCACAGCACGGCATGAGCCTGCGCCACGCCGAGGCCCTGAGCATGTCCGACGCCATCACCACGGCCAAGCTCATCATTAAGCAGCAGGCCTACGAGAGCGGTTGCCACGCCTCCTTTATGCCCAAGCCGTTGGCGGGCGAGGACGGCAGCGCTATGTTCCTGTGCCAGTCGCTATTCGACCACGACGGCAACAACGTCTTTTGGGGCGAGGACGACGAGAAGTACCACCTCTCCGATATCGCCAAGCGCTACATGGCCGGCATTCTGGCGCACGCGCGCGAGATCAGCGCCATCACCAACCCCACGGTCAACTCGTACAAGCGCATCATCACGGGTGGCGACTCCGTGCCGCAGTACGCCACGTGGGGCTTGCGCAACCGCGCGAGTATGGTCCGCATCCCGGTCTACAAGCCCGGCAAGCAGCTGTCCACGCGCATCGAGCTGCGCAGTCCCGATCCCATGGCCAACCCGTATCTGGTCAACGCCGTCACGCTGGCGGCTGGTCTGGACGGCATCGAGCGCAAGCTGGAGCTCCCGCCCGAGGCAACGGCCGAGACGCTCAAGCTTACCGACCGCCAGATGGTCGAGGCCGGCTACACGCCGCTGCCGCGTTCGCTCAAAGAGGCGCTCGACGTGTTTGAGGACTCGCAGTTTATGAAGGATGCCCTCGGCGAGCATATCCACAGCTTCTTCCTCAAAAAGAAGCGCGACGAGTGGCATAAGTTTGAGTCTACGATCACCGAGTGGGAGATCAAGCACTACCTGGCGAACTCCTAATCGCGCTGGCTTGTTCCAGTACGATTGAGCTCATTTTTTTGGAGGCCGATATGTCCGAAAAGAGTGCCCTGTTCATGGCGCGCACGACGCGCTTCCACGAGTTTGCCCGCAGCTTGACGACCACCCTGGGTGTCGAGGTGAGCCTGGCCACCCCCGATTCGCCGACTGCGGCGCACGACTTTGACCTGCTGATTCTCGATTCCGATGGCATCCGCAGTGACCGCATCGATCAGATTGCCAAGTGGCTTGACGATCGTGGCGGCGTCCCCATGCTGGTGATCGTCGACGACGAGGCCCTTGGCACCCTGCGTCTGCCCAATCATGCGCATGCCGACTTTGTATGCCCCACGGCGACGCCCAACGAACTCAAGGCTCGTGCGCAGCGCCTGATGGGCGAGGAGGAGACCGTCACCGCCGACGATGTGCTCAACATCGATAACCTCGAGATTAACCTGGCTACCTACCAGGTGACGCTCGATAACGAGCCTATCGACCTGACGCTGATGGAGTACTCGCTGCTGAGCTTTTTGGCGACGCATCCCAACCGCGCCTACAGCCGCGAGGTGCTGCTGCACCGCGTGTGGGGCTTTGAGTACTGCGGCGGCACGCGCACCGTCGACGTGCACATTCGACGCATCCGTTCCAAGGTGGGCCCGCAGATCGCAGCACATATCACCACCGTCCGTGGCGTGGGTTATCTGTTTAAGGACTAGATTTCCACCACAAAGGGGACAGGCACCTTCGTGGTGGTTTTGACGCAGGCCGGGTCCTTTTGGGTCTGCAGCAGAACTTAAGCCTTCCTAAAAGATTGCGTTCTCATACACGTACGCCCGCATATTGGGGTACAACTCAACGTGAACAATGATGGCCCGCCACATGTTTGGCGGGCCTTTGGTTATTTGACGAAAGGATCGCAGCCATGAGCGAGAACGATTCCCAGCGTCCCCAGGATGTGGGCCACGTCGGCGAGACTCAGCAGCAACCGCGCGTACAGGTTGAGTCGACGCCTGCCGACGGCAACATTCCCTACGTGCAGGCCTACGACACGCAGACCGGCAAGCCGCTGGGCGGCCAACAGGTCGTAAACAAGCACACGGTGGTCAAGACCAAGACCAAAAAGCTGCCGATTTTCATTACAGCGCTCGCCGGCTGCGCCTGCGGCGCCCTGCTGGTCATTGCGCTCATTATGAGCGGCACGCTCGATATCGGTGGCGGAAAGAATGCCGTGACGGCGGGCGCTTCGGGTTCATCGACGCAAAAGATTACGATCGACTCCGAGGACACCACGCTGGCCGAGGCTGTTTCTGCCAAGGCCCTGCCCTCCGTGGTTTCCATTACCGCCACTTCGAGCGGCAGCCAGAATGGCTCGCTTTCGCAGTCTGCTGATGAGTCTGATAGTTCGGGCAGCGTCGGTTCGGGCGTAGTGCTCGATACCGAGGGCCACATCCTCACCAACAACCATGTGGTCGATGGCTATGACCAGTACGTGGTTACCATGGACGACGGCACCACCTATGAGGCCGAGTTCGTGGGCAACGATGCTTCGAGCGACCTGGCCGTCATCAAGCTCAAGGACGCCGATGCCTCCAAGCTCACCCCGATCGAGATCGGCGACTCCTCCAAGCTCAACGTGGGCGAGTGGGTTATGGCGATCGGCTCGCCGTTCGGCAACGAGCAGTCTGTCTCCACGGGCATTGTGTCGGCGCTGTATCGCTCCACGGCCATGAGCTCTACCAGCGGTAACACCATCTATGCCAACATGATCCAGACCGATGCCGCCATCAACCCGGGCAACTCCGGCGGCGCGCTCGTCAACGACAATGGCGAACTTGTGGGTATTAATTCGCTCATCGAGAGCTACTCGGGTTCTAGCTCGGGCGTGGGCTTTGCCATTCCGGTTAACTACGCCAAGAACATTGCCGACCAGATTATCGACGGCAAGACGCCGGTGCATCCGTACATGGGCGCTACGCTTTCGAGCGTCAATGCGCTCAACGCCCGCACCAACAAGCTGAGCGCCGATAGCGGCGCGTATGTGGCGAGCGTCGTCGAGGACGGTCCCGCCGCCAAGGCTGGCATTCAGGAGGGTGACGTTATCACCAAGCTGGGCGACGACGAGATCACGAGCGCCGATGGCCTGATCATCGCACTGCGCAGCCACGAGGTGGGCGAGAAGGTCGAGATCACGCTTATGCGCGGCAAGGAAGAGAAGAAGGTCACGGTTGAGCTGGGCTCCGATGAGGAGCTGCAGAACCAGCAGCAGGACGACAGTTCGACCGACACCGGCAACGGCGGTATTACCGACGAGCAGCTGCGCCAGTACCTGGAGGAGCTGTTAGGCCAGCAGGGCCAGGGCCAGGGTCAAGGCTACGGTCAGGGGTTCTAGCGAGCCGTTTCGCATATGCCGAAGCCAGAGGGGCTGTCCCGCCAAGTGTGGGACAGCCCCTCTTTTCTTATTGATCCGTTGGGGACGGAGGAAAACGGATCACTTGGGGCTGACAAGAGGCCTGGTTCGGAATGGTCTGGACAGTTAGTTCAGATACGTATAAATCTGGGGCAGCTTGGGATGCGTTTTGAGCAGTTTTTGATTGGGATGGGGTTTGAATGGGTGCTTGGGAGGGCGAGCGGGACGTTTACATGGTCTCGAGGAGCCCAAATTCGTCGAAACAGGGGTGTTCGTGCCTGATTTAGCTCTAGGATTTATACATATCTGAACTAACTGTCCATCCCAGTCTGGCGGCTGCCGATTCGGTGCGGTTTGAGACCGCTATTCGACCCCGTTGCGACCGGTGGTACTCTTGTATCCGTTTGAAATCGAGCGAAGGAGTGCCGCTATGGAGCAATCGAGCCTGTTTGGTGACGGTGTGGACATCGATACCGAAACGCTAGCGAGCACGGATACCGCTGCACCGGTCGATGCCCGTGCCCAGGCGGCAGCGCGCGCGGCCGAGCTGCGCCACGAGCTCGACTATCACGCCTATCGCTACTACATGCTCGATGCGCCCGAGATCACGGACGCTGCCTTTGACAAAATGCTCGTTGAGCTGCAGGAGATCGAGGCGGCCTATCCCGACCTGGTGACGCCCGACAGCTATACCCAGCGTGTGGGCGGCTACGTGAGCGAGCAGTTTACGCCGGTCACGCACATGGCACGCATGTATTCCATGGACGATGCCATGGATCTGGACGAACTCGACGCGTGGCTCCAGCGCGCTGAGGATGCGCTCGGTGCCGGCAGCGTCACCTATACCTGCGAGCTTAAGATCGACGGTCTGGGCGTGGCGCTTACCTACCAAAACGGCACCTTCGTACGCGCGGCCACGCGCGGCGACGGCACCACGGGCGAGGACGTGTCGCTCAACGTTCGTACCATCAAGGATGTGCCCATGCACCTGTCCGAGCCGGCGCTCGTCCACATGGGTGCCGACCGCGAGCGCACCATCGAGGTGCGTGGAGAGGTCTATATGCCCAAGGGCAGCTTTGTTCGTCTGAACGACGAGGCTGATGCCGAGGGCCGCGACCCCTTCGCCAACCCGCGCAACGCCGCCGCCGGCAGCCTGCGTCAAAAGGACCCCAAGGTCACAGCGCGCCGCGATCTCGCTACTTTTATCTATGCCATCGCCGATACCGACCCGCTGCACGTCCACAGCCAGCGCGAGTTTCTGGACTGGCTGCGCAGCGCCGGCTTTAGCGTCAACCCCAACGTGGCACGCTGCGCCACGCCCGCCGAGGTCCACGAGTTCTGCGCCCAGGCGCTCGAACATCGCGGTGACCTGGACTACGACATCGACGGCGTGGTCGTAAAGGTTGACAGCTTTCAACAGCAGCTCGACCTGGGTTTTACCGCCCGCGCGCCGCGCTGGGCCATTGCCTTTAAGTTCCCGCCCGAGGAAAAGCAGACCGTCCTGCGCGAAATTCGCATCCAGGTGGGCCGCACCGGTGTGCTCACGCCGGTCGCCGAGTTCGACCCGGTGACGGTCGCCGGCTCCACCATCGCGCGCGCCACGCTGCACAACATCGACGAGATCCGTCGTAAAAACGTGCGCGAGGGCGACACCATCATCGTGCACAAGGCAGGCGACGTAATCCCCGAGGTCGTGGGCCCGGTGCTCGATAAGCGCCCGGCCGATTCGGTCGACTGGCACATGCCCGAGGTCTGCCCCGTGTGCGGCAGCCCTGTGGTCCACGAGGATGGCGAGGTCGCCTACCGCTGCGTGTCCATCGACTGCCCCGCGCAGCTCAAGGAGCGCCTGCTCCACTGGGTGAGTCGCGGCTGCATGGATGTCGACGGCCTAGGCGACGAGATTGTCGACAAGATGATCGCCGCCGGGCTGATCCACGATGTCGCGGACTTCTACCAGCTCACGGTCGACGACATCGCCGGCTTGGACACGGGGCGCACCTATGCCAGCTCCAACAGCAAAAAGGGCGTCAAGAAGGGCGACCCCATTCCGGTAGGCCTCAAGACGGCCGAGAAAATCATCGCCGAGCTCAACAAGTCCAAGAGTCAGCCGCTCGGTCGCGTGCTGTTTGCCCTGGGCATCCGCCACGTGGGCAAGAGCGTGGGCGAGGTCATCGCCGAACGATTCCTGTCGATTGACAAACTTATCTTGGCGAGCGAAGAGGACATCGCCGAGTGCGAGGGCATCGGTCCCAAGATCGCGGCGAGCGTCAAGCAGTTCCTGGCCGTGCCCGAAAACCTTGCCGTGCTGGAGCGCCTGCGTCAGGCGGGCCTGTCGCTCGAGGTCGACCTGGGCGCCGCGCACGCGCAAGCCGCAGCCGACGCTGGCGTGGCGGGCGAGCTCGCCGACGCACAGCCGCTTGCGGGTTTGACCTTCGTGCTCACTGGTACACTCGTCAACCGCACGCGCGACGAGGCGGGCGCGGCGCTCAAGGTGCTCGGCGCCAAGGTTTCGGGCAGTGTTTCAAAGAAGACGAGCTATCTAGTCGCCGGCCCCAAAGCGGGCTCCAAGCTCACCAAAGCCGAGCAGCTGGGCGTACCCGTGCTGGACGAGGACGCACTCGAGCGGATCTTGGCTACTGGTCAGGTGCCCCAGGCTTAGGACATCGATAATCAAATTAGAAAACCTCCCGGAAAGGTTGATACTTTCCGGGAGGTTTTTATTTGGGCGTGGTGGCGGGCAGCATGATCTGCGTCATGTAGGTTGCCGAGGGTGACCCTGCGGAGCGGTGTCGTTCCGGAGCGATAAGAGATTCATACGAAGCAGAGGCGCCAGTAATGGTTGATCGCCCCCATTGTGGTGATTCTTATACACGTTAACATTAACATTAACGTGTATACTTAGCAGTGAAGATATATATTGAGAGGAGCAGTTATGGTTACCGTCGCGTTTTCGGAACTGCGCCAAAACCTTACGCAGGTGGCCGAAAAGGTTGCCAATGAGGGCGAGGAGGTTGTGGTCTTCAAGCGGAGCAAGCCGTTGTTCAAGATCGTGCCGCTCGACTATGAAGGTCCAGTTACGGTGGAATATGACGCTGCCCAGGAGCGTGGGGGCGCAAAACCGACGTGCGGCACGGGCAAGCCCAAGCGCGACGTGGGTACGATGTGGCATCCCAAGATTACCTGGAAGGAGATTCGCGAGATGCTCGCGGAGAATGAGGACTACCAGGAGTATCTCGATATCGTAGCCAAAATGCCAAAAGGAACGCCGCTCGATACGATGACGGTTGAAGATGAAAAGCGCGTCGCGAGGGAGCGCTACCTATGAGAGCATTTCTCGATACCAATTTTCTGCTCGATTGCGTGCTTCCGGGCCGGCCGGAGCATGGGGCGGCGCGAACGATCAAGGGGCTCGTCGACGTGGGGCTTATCGAAGGCGTTGTTTCGGCCTGCTCTCTCAAGGACGCGTACTACATTCTCACTAAACAGACAGGCGAGGCGCGCGCCCGCGAGGTAGTGCGCGACTGTCTTAAGAGCTACTCGGTAGAGCCTCTCGACCAAGAAGCTTGTTTTACCTCCGCCTATTCCGATGAGCCGGACTTTGAGGACGGCTGTATCCGTGCGATGGCCGAGCGTGCCGGCGTGGACTTTATCATCACGCGTGACCGCGCCGCTTTTGTGCGCTCGACCATCAAGACCTTCTCGCCTGCAGAGTTCATCCGTGCGTTTCCGATTCCGGAGGAGTAAAACCGCCATATCGGGGATTGTCCCCGGCGTTTGGCGAGCTTGTTGGGAGGCTCCTGGTCCAGTGACTGTTACAAAAAACGGCTATAGCAAATTTGTTGTACTTCGATCCGAGGACTACGACCTCATGGTTCAGGAACAGGCTAAGGCTCGTCTGATGGCTCGTATAGCTGTGGCCGAGCGGGAGCGTGCTGCTGGCACGGCGCGTGATGCCTTTGAGGCTCTCGATGACCTTGAGGCAAAATATGGCCTATAACGTCAAGATTCTGCCTTCAGCCGAACGTTTTCCGGGCGGTTCTTACTTTGCTGGGGCAACCGGCACCGTGATCTGCGTCACATAGGTCGCGGGGTCGTCGCTGATGATATCGTCGATGAGGGCGATTTCGCGTCGCCCCGCTACGCTGCCAACTTGTCAAAAGCCCCGCGTCGGTTGAGCACGGTAAACGCGACAACACAGATGACCGCCGACAAAATCGATCCGCACGGCGAGGCGATACCCATGGGAAACAACGTATCGGAATAGGCGTTCGACAGCAGCCACGCACCCGGCACGCGAATGAGCGCCACGGCCAGCACGTTGTGCGCAAAGCCGATGTAGCTCTTGCCGTATGCAGCGAAAAAGCCGCTAAAGCAAATGTGGATGCCGGCAAAGATTGCATCGAAAATGTAGCTGCGCATATAGCCGGTGCCGGCAGCGACCACCGCGGCGTCCTTGGCAAAAAAGCCGATAAACGCTGGCGCCACCAGCCACATCAGCACCGTGATCAGGCAGCCGTACACCACCGAGATCGTCATGGCGTCTTTAAGCACCTGACATGCGCGGTCGCCCTTGCCCGCGCCGGCGTTTTGCGCCGTGAGCGCGCTGACGGTGGCACCCATGGAACTCGGCACAATGAACAAAAAGCTGATCATCTTTTCGACCAGGCCCACGGCGGCGGCGTCGACGAGCCCTCGGTGGTTGGCGATGACGGTGATAAACATAAACGCCACCTGGATGCAACCGTCCTGCACGGCCACGGGCACGCCGATCTTAAGAATGCTGCCGAGCACCTCGGGCTGGGGGCGCAGGTCGCTGCGCTTAACGTGGATGTTCGTGCGGCGGCTCTTGAGCCACACGAGCGCGAGGGCAACGCTGGCCGTCTGCGCGGTTACCGTGCCGAGCGCCGCGCCCACGGGGCCGAGCCGCATGTGGCCGATAAACAGAAAATCGAGCGCGATGTTGATGATGCATGCCACGCCGATCACGTACATGGGCGAGCGCGAATCGCCCAGGCCGCGAAAAATGGCCGAGAGGATGTTGTATGCGGCGATAAACGGAATGCCGATAAAGCAAATGCGCAGGTAGGCGGCGGTGCCTTCGACTGCCTCGGCCGGCGTGCCAATGAGCGCCACGATTTGCGGGCACAGTGCGAGCAGGACGGCGGCCAGTACCACCGAGACGCCCATAAAGAGCGTGATGGTGTTGCCGATGGCGGTCTCGGCGCGATCGAAACGGCGCGAGCCCACAGCGTGGCCGACGATAACCGTCGTTCCCATGGCCAGCCCCACGAGCGTCACGGTAATGATGTAGAGCGTCTGCGCGCCATTTGCCACGGCGGTGATGCCGGCGGCACCGCTGAACTGCCCCATCATGTACAGGTCGGCCATGCCGTAGAGCATCTGCAAAAAGTACGAGAGCATATAGGGCAGGGCAAAGACCGCGATGGTCTTAAGGACATTGCCGCGTGTGAGGTCGTGTTCCATGAGCGGGGCTTTCTGGCTGGGTTTGTTCACGTACCAGTGTAGTGAAAACCCTATAACGATTGTAGAGTCAAGGTTTGTGATGACGCCGGAGCGAAAAAGTCTCGCGCACCATTATTCCGAGTGAATATGGACACACGTCACGAGAACTCGCCGCCGTCGCTAACCTTGCAGAAAACGATTTCGGAATACTTGACACCATTATTCGGCGCGCAATAATACGTGCGTTTGCGAACAACGTTTGATGGGGGTTGAACCTGCGTGCGCAATCTCAAAATACTGTTTTCCTATCTAGGGGCATACCGTCGCGATGCCATCCTCGGCGTGTTCTTTGTGTCGGTCGAGACGGTGCTCGAGCTGTTTATCCCGGTCATCATGGCCAACATCATCGATGTGGGCGTGCCTGCGGGTGATATCAACTACATGCTGCTGCAGGGGTCGTACATGTTGGTGTGCGCTGCGCTTTCGCTGGTACTGGGCTTGGGTTATGCACACACGTCCGCCCGCGTTGCCTCGGGCCTAGGCGCTAACCTGCGCGAGGCTGAGTACAAAAAGATTCAGACGCTCGCTTTTGGCAACCTGGACAACTACGACGCCAGCTCGCTCGTCACCCGCATGACCACGGACATCACCGTTATCCAAAATGCTGTGGGCAACGGCTTTCGCCCTATGGTGCGCGGCCCGGTGACGCTTATCGTCGGCCTTATCTACGCGCTGATGCTGTCGCGCCCGCTCGCCACCGTCTTTGCGATCATCTTGCCCGTGCTGGCAATCGTACTGGGCGCCATCACCTATCGCGTCAGTCCGCTCTACCGCCAACTCCAGACCTCGATGGACCACCTCAACGGCGTGGTACAGGAAGACCTCACCGCCGTGCGTGCCGTCAAGGCCTACGTTCGTACCGAGCACGAGGAGGCCAAGTTCGACACCGTCAATACCGAGCTCGCCGGCACTGCGACAAAGACCTTTGGCAGCGCGGTGCTCAACCTGCCGGTGTTTCAGCTGTCGATGTACGTGGCTGCGCTCTCCATCCTGTGGATTGGCGGCCGCATGATTCTCGCCGGCAAGCTGGGCGTGGGCTCGCTCACGGGCTTTATGAGCTACGTGCTGCTGATCATGAATTCGCTCATGATGATTTCCAACGTGTTTTTGCTGCTCACGCGCGCTCTTACGAGTGTGGGCCGTATCGCCGAGGTACTCGATGAGGAGCCCTTTATCGCCAACCCCGCGGGAGACCTCGCGATTGCGGCGCCAGCGGACGGCAGTATCGAGTTTCGCGACGTTTCCTTTAAATACCGCGCGGATGCAGCCGAGGATGTGCTCCAGCATATCGACCTTCGCATCGAGAGCGGCTCGACGGTGGGCATCCTCGGCGGCACGGGCTCGGGCAAGAGCTCGCTTGTGCAGCTGATTGCGCGCCTGTACGACGCCACCGAAGGCGCCGTGCTTGTGGGCGGACACGACGTGCGCGACTACGACCTCGCCGCCTTGCGCGACGCTGTGGGCATTGTGCTGCAAAAGAATGTGCTGTTTACGGGTACCGTGCGCGAGAACCTGCAGTGGGGCAATCCGCAGGCGTCGGACGATGAGCTCCTCGCGGCTTGCCGCGCAGCGTGCGTGGACGAGTTTCTTGATCGCATCGGCGGGCTGGACGGCGAGTTGGGCCAAGGCGGCGCCGGTGTTTCGGGTGGCCAGAAGCAACGCCTGTGCATCGCGCGCACGCTGCTCAAGCATCCGCGCGTGCTCATTTTTGATGACTCCACCAGCGCGGTCGATATGGCGACCGACGCTAAGATTCGCGAGCACATCGCTCGGATTTCCGATACGACCGTGCTCATCATCGCCCAGCGTATCGCGAGCGTCATGGATGCCGATCGCATTGTGGTGTTGGACGACGGTCGTGTCCACGGCGTGGGCACGCACGAGGAGCTGCTGGCGGGCGACAACATCTACCAGGAGATTTACGCCTCGCAGATGGAGTTTGCGGGGAACGCGGACGCCGGCGACGGCAGCGACGATGGTTGCGCGAATGATCCGTTTTCCTCCGTCCCCGGAGGATCGCCCTTGGAAGGGGGTGAGCGCCATGCCTAAGACCGCAGCCCAAGCACGCCCGGCCGACCTCAAGCGCACCGTGCGCCGCCTGCTCTCCTACATGGGGCATGCCAAGTTCTCGTTGCTCGCGGTGGGCGTGCTCGCCTCCGTCGCCGCCATCGCGAGCCTCGCCGGCACCTACATGGTGCGCCCCATCGTTAACGGCTTGGCTACGGGCGGGGAGGAACTGCTCGCCAAGCAGGTCATCCTGACGGCGATCATCTACGCCGCGGGCGTGCTTTCGGCCCTGGGCTACTCGCAGATCATGGTGCGCGCGGCCCAACGCGTGGTGTCCGATATTCGCCGCGACCTGTTCGCGCACATCCAGACGCTGCCGCTCAGTTATTTTGACAGCACGCGCTCGGGCGACATCATGAGTTTTTTCACCAACGACGTCGACACCGTCTCCGAGGCGCTTAACAACAGCTTTGCCAACGTGATTCAGGCCGCCATTCAGGTTGTGGGCACCACGGCTATGCTCATCATCCTTAACTGGCAGCTCACGATTATCACACTCGTGTGCGATGCGGCCATTGTGCTGTATGCGCGCTACTCGGGCGCGCGCTCTAAGCGTTTCTTTGCTGCCCAGCAGGCATCGCTTGGCGACCTGGACGGATATATCGAAGAGATGGTCTCGGGTCAAAAGGTCATCAAGGTCTTTAACCGTGAGGCGGCGAATGTCGCCGGCTTTGCCTGCCGCAACGACGAGCTTCGCCGCACCGGCACCGCCGCCGTGAGCTATGCCAACTCCATGGTGCCCATGACCGTCGTGATTGGCTACGTCAACTATGCCATCGTCGCCGTGGCGGGCGGCATGCTCTGCATCAAGGGGCTCGCCGACGTAGGTGCGCTTGCAAGCTACCTGGTCTTTGTGCGCCAGGCCGCCATGCCCATCAACCAGTTTACGCAGCTCGGCAACTTCTTGCTCAACGCGTTGGCCGGTGCCGAGCGCCTGTTTGCGGCTATGGACCTTGAGCCCGAGGTGGACGAGGGCTGCGTGGAGCTGGTGCAGACGGGCGATGCCGCGTGGGCGTGGAAAATTCCCGAGGGCCAGGGCGTGGGCGTCTACGGGCACCTGCATGACGTGGCAGCCGTTGATGAGTCGGGCCGCGCGGTGGCCGCCGACGGCACCGAGCTCACGTGCGGCTTGGTCCCGCTTGCCGGCGACGTGCGCTTCCATGCCGTGGACTTTTCTTACGTGCCAGGCACCCGCGTGCTCACGGATCTCAACCTGTTTGCCAAGCCGGGGCAAAAGATCGCCTTTGTGGGCTCGACGGGCGCCGGAAAGACGACCATTACCAACCTCATCAACCGCTTCTACGAGGTCGATGACGGCGAGATTACGTACGACGGCATTGACGTCAAGCACATTGCCAAGGCCAGCCTGCGCGGGTCGCTCGGCATTGTGCTGCAGGACACGCACCTGTTTAGCGGCACCATTGCGCAGAACATCCGCTTTGGCAAGCTCGACGCGACCGACGAGGAGGTGCGCGCCGCTGCCGAGGCCGCCTGCGCCGACTCGTTTATCCGCCGCCTGCCGCGGGGCTACGATACACCGGTCACGGCCGACGGCGCCAACCTGTCGCAGGGTCAGCGTCAGCTGCTCGCCATCGCGCGCGTGGCCGTCGCCGATCCGCCGGTGCTCATCCTGGACGAGGCCACGAGCTCCATTGACACGCGTACCGAAAAGCTCATCGAGCGCGGTATGGACCGCATCATGCGCGGTCGCACCACGTTTATGATCGCGCACCGCCTGTCCACTGTCCGCGACGCCGACGCCATCATGGTCCTCGAACACGGCCGCATCATCGAGCGCGGCACGCACGAAGAGCTGCTCGCCCAGCACGGCGAGTACTGGCAGCTGGCGCATGGCTTAAAAGAGCTGGATTAACCCGTTCGAGCACGATGCTTTGATCCCTCCGTGCCCCTCACCTCGCCTCAAACCGTCACAACATTCGACGTTTTCCGCCAAAATCGGGAAAAGCATCGAATGTTGTGATGGTTTTTCTACCACTCGACCGGGTGGAATTGCTTTCTTGCGCACGAAGGTGTGCGAACCCGTGGGCAGGGGAATAAGGTTGGTTATCCGACTCCATTGGAGGGCTCATGGACCTGCCGATCGTCCTGTCCCATAAGACTGCCTGGCTGTACCACAACGTGGCGCGCCCATCCGAGCCGCTCTCGCGAGCAAGCAGCCTATACGATGAGGACTCGCTTGCCAACGAGGCGGAGCCGACCGCGACCCTGCCCAAATTGGGACTCGATGCCAAGGGGCTGAGGGCTTCAACGGCAGTTGGGATCGTTACCGACTATCTGGTTTCGCTCGGTATTCCACGAGAAGAGCTCGATCATATCGACACGCTCGTCAACTTCGATTTTGAGCGCTCGATGCCGGCTGGATTTAGGTGCCACGTGTTTGGGGCGCCGATACCTCCAGGCCATCTTATCGAGGCGGCAGAGGGCCTTCTGGTGGTTGATGAGGCCATGTGCTTTGTCCAAGCGGGTTCGTGGATGAGCGAGCCCGAGCAGCTGGAATATGGCTACGAAATCTGCGCCCGATACCATTTGAATCATCTGTCGACAGGCGATTATATCGAGATGGGGCAGAGGTATACCGTTGCCGACTTGATCGCCTATTGCAATGAGAACCGATCTCGTCAGGGGGCTATACGCGCGGCCGCCGTGCTCAAGCGCGTGCACGATGGCGCGCGGTCGCCCATGGAGACGGCCACCGCAATCATGGTCGTAGCAAAACGTTCCCAGGGAGGGCTGGGATACGCCAAGATCGAGCTCAACCATCGGGTCGATGTTCCCAACGAGTTCAAGTATCTCGCAAAGGCCGGGTATTTTGAGATCGACGTATATGCGCCTGCGAGCGGTACGGGGATTGAATACAACGGTTCGGACCATCTTGATAAATAGCGCAGCGCGTCGGATGCGGAGCGTATGACCGTGCTGAGCGCGCTGGGCTTTAGGATGATCGTCCTCACCGGGACTCAGTTTGCCCATCAGCTGCAATTGCACCGGGCGATGAACGCCATCGCACTCGCTATGGGCCTTAAGTGCGACCGAAGCGAAGCGTTCCAGAAGCGGCAGAACGACCTGCGAGAATTCGTGATTCGGCACTGGAACGGCGGCCTTTAGGGGCGCTTTGGTCCTTCTACGGGGCGCTGCGGCAGGCAAACCATCACAACATTCGACGTTTTTTGCCAAAATCGGGAAAAGCATCGAATGTTGTGATGATCTGTGCTGAGGATGGGCTTGGAAAGTCCGTTTTGCTCGAAGCGACCTGTCCTGTCGTACGGGTGTCGGCATGATTCTCTCGTGGGGTATTATGTTTTCCGAAGAATAAAACGCCGCGTGAGGGGAGGGCTGCGTGGACGGGCACGTGCAACATGACGGTTTTGGCCGCGATATCAACTACCTGCGCATTGCCGTTACCGACAAGTGCAATTTCCGCTGCATTTACTGCATGCCGGCCGATGGCGTGGCGCCCCGCGCGCACGACGAGCTGCTCAGCGCCGAGGAAATCGCCCGCTTTGTGCGCTTGGTGGCGGGGGAGGGCATTCGCCGCGTGCGCCTGACGGGTGGTGAGCCGCTGGTCAGTCGCCGTATCATCCCGCTTATTCGCGACATTCGCGCGATCCCGCAGATCGAGGACATCTCGCTCACCACCAACGGCGCCCTGCTGCCCAGGCTGGCGCCGCAGCTCAAAGACGCAGGGCTTAACCGAGTCAACATCTCGCTCGACACGCTCGACCCTACGCTCTTTGGAAAGATCACGCGCTTGGGTCGACTCGAGCAGACCATGGCCGGTATCGACGCGGCGCTGGCTTGGGGCTTTGAGCCCGTTAAGGTCAACTGCGTTGTAGTGCGCCGGCTCAACCAGGATGTGGCGGCCCTCGCACGACTGACCGTCGACCGCCCCATCCACCTGCGCTTTATCGAATATATGCCCATCGGCGACGAGCACACGAGCTCGCATTGTGCCGTAGACCCTCACGCGCCCACACTCAATCCCGAGCTGTGGGATGCGAGCGACACCATTCCGAGCGGTGAGCTGCGGGCGCGTATCAACGCCGGGGCAGCCGCGGCGGGCTTGGGTGAGCTTGAGCCGCTCGACGTCAACGATGCCCCCGCCGGCGCGGGCCCTGCGCGCTATTGGCACTTTCCGGGTGCGGCGGGAACGGTTGGCTTCATCAGCGCCATGTCCAACCATTTTTGCGCGAATTGCAACCGTCTGCGCCTGACGGCCGATGGCAACGTGCGTCCGTGCCTGTTCAGCGATGCCGAGTATTCGGTGCGTGAGGCGCTGCGCCGTGGTGATGATATGCAGGTACTTTCGATTTGGCGCGATGCCGTGGCCCACAAACCGCAGGAACACGCGATAATTGAGGGCACGCAACGATTTATGTCCCAAATCGGAGGATGATCATATGGCCAAGAGCAGGTACGCCGATGCCACCAAGGCCGCTCGCAGGGCCGCGATGTCTGCCCACAAAGCCACGACCGCGGCGAATGCTGGCAACGCCGACGCGTCCGCGCAGCCGACTGCCAGCGCTGCCACCGAGCCCGCCCGCGACGCCCGTCGTGACGAGCTGACGCACGTGGACGCCAAGGGCGAGGTACGCATGGTCGACGTGTCCGACAAGGCCGAGACCCATCGCATTGCCATCGCCGAGGGCACTATCCTCATGCATCCCGAGACGCAGGCCATGGTGCTGCAGGACCGCGCCAAAAAGGGCGACGTGCTTGCCTGCGCGCGCGTGGCGGGCATTATGGCCATCAAGCGCACGAGTGACATCATCCCCATGTGCCATCCGTTGCTCATTACCAAGAGTAAGTGCGACATTGCGCCCATCGCTCCGGCGGGGACGCCGGCCGAGGACGTGCCCGAGGGCTGGGCGCCGGCGCGCGCGGACGGGCAGGTCGGCTTTCACATACTGGTTACGGCGGGCGTGACGGGCAAGACAGGTATCGAGATGGAGGCCCTGACCGGCGCGAGCGCTGCGTGCCTGACCATCTACGACATGTGCAAGGCCGTCGATCGCGGCATGGAGATCGTTGACGTGCGCCTGTTGCACAAGGAGGGCGGCCGCTCGGGCGTATGGGACCGCGCAGAGCGTCAGGCCGCTGCCGTTGAGGCCGTGGCCGCTGACGGTGCCGCGCCCGCGAGCGCACCCGTCGCCGTCGCGCCCGCAGCTCCCACTCCAGCCGTCCCCGCGATCGCGTTTATCGGCTACCAAAACTCGGGCAAGACCACGCTCGTCGAGAAGGTTATCGCCGAGCTCACCCGCCGCGGCCTGCGCGTGGGTTCGCTCAAGCATCATGGGCATCACGGCTTTGATATCGATGTGCCCGCTAAGGACACCTGGCGCCATCACCAGGCCGGATCCAAGCATGTGGGCCTCATCTGCGCCACGCGCTGGGCGGAGTACGCCGACACGCGCGAGGAGGACGAGATGCCCGCGCGCGAGCTGCTGTCGCGCTACAACGATGTCGACGTGGTGATCATCGAGGGTTACAAGACCGAGGGCTTCGACAACATCGTGGTCGCGCGCTCCGGTGTCGACCGTCTGCGCGGCAAGAGCTCGCTCGACCTGGTCGACGGTCACACGCTGGCCCTTGCCTGCAACGAGGCACTGGCGCGTCAGGCCTTCGACGCCGGCTTTGCGACCCGAGCCATCAACATCAACGACGCCCGAGCCATCTGCGATCTTATCCAAGACCATCTTTAAGGCTCGACGCTGCGCCGGCCCCAAGCACCCCATCTCGCCCCTCAAGCCGTCGCTCGCGTACCAAAGTACGCGTCGCTCCTCTTTCGGGGCGACCTGGGGCACTTGGAACCGGCTCGCTGCGCTGCCATAACATGCCAAAAAGGGACAGGTTTATTTTGGCAGGTTTTAGCTGGGCAAACGTCATTTCCACCACAAAGGGGCCAGGCGCCTTTGTGGTGTTTTTTGCTTTGGTAGATGTGTGGGACATGTCTTACAATCTACCAAGTAGTTCATGACGGGCGAAAAACGGAGAGAAGGGGCTTGATGCGTCCTTAATGTTTCATGCGGATAGATTGATTTGACAGACGGTGGCGAATGCCCGCCGTCCGCATTCGTATGAAACAAGGAGTCTCCATGCTCGTCTCTCTTTTCTCAAAGCCTCAATCATTGCTGTCCGTGCAGGCCAAGCGCCTGGTGGCGATGCGCTTTCTCATCTACACGGGGTTTCAGACTAGTTATTTTATCGGCGTCATCGGAACGCTTACCTATGCGGACGACGCCTCGGTCGTCGCGACGTCGCTGGCCGTCCTGTTTATGAACGTTTTCGTGATCTTGGGATCCTTTGCGGGCGGCGCTGCGCTCGACGCATGGGGTCCGCGCCGCCATTTCTTGCTGAGCACCATCGGCGCTCTCGCAACTGGCACGGCAATCATCGCCTTTGGTAGCGCGACCGGCGTCGTCCTGCTCGGCGCGGTGCTCCTGGGCTTTACGATGGGATTCGCTCAGCCCATTGCCACGTCCTATCCGGCCTACCTCACCGATGATCCCGTCGAGCTCAAAGACATCAACTCCGCTATTGCCATGTTTTCAAACGTGAGTATCATCGTTGGCCCCACGCTGGGCGGCTTTGTCGCGGCGGCTGCGTCGTCGCGCGCGGTGTTCGTGCTCATGATGCTCTTTACCGTACTGGCGCTCGTCGCCGGCTGGGGCTTTAGGCCGCAGACCAGCCATGTCGCCGGGCATGCGGATGCCGATTCGGCAGAGGAAGGGGAGCGTGCGGGACAAAGCTCCAATCCCAGCACGTCCGCCCGCGCCACCTTCGCAGCCAGCATCAAGACGGTCTTTACCAACAGCGTTCTCGCCCTGCTGTTTTGCATCATTTTTCTTTCGAACTTTGGATACGGAGCCTTCGATCCGCTGGAGTCGTTCTTCTACCGCGATGTCCTGCACGTCGGCGTTGAGTGGATGGGCTGGCTTTCGTCTGCCTGCGGTGTGGGCGCGGTGCTGGGCGCCATGGTTGCGCTCCGGTTGCCGCCGCACCTGGTCAACCTTAAAACGCTGCTCGTGGCACTTATGTCCGTGGGCCTGGGAAGTCTGCTCTATGTGGGGACGCCGTACGTGGGTGTGGCCCTTGTCGGCCAAATCGCCCTGGGCATAGCTTGGGGCGTCGTCAACCCGCTCCACAACACCATCGTGCAAACGACGGCGCCGCTCGAGCAACTCGGCCGTGTGAACTCGGTCATGGGCTTTGGCAATATGTTCGCTGGCGTGGCCCCGCTGGCGGTTGCACCGTGGCTGGCGGCGACATTTGGCGTGCAGCAGACGCTCGTAGGGGCGGGTATGGTCGTGACGGCGGTTCCCGCGTCGTTGCTGCTGTTTGGACGCAACCACTTGGATCGTGCCGTAAAGCGGTAAAAACCATCACAACATTCGATGAAAATTGCGATTTTGCCGAAAAACATCGAATGTTGTGATGGTTTGTGCCCCGGATCCGGCCACCCTTCGGGTTCGGCCACCACAAAGGGGCCGGGCACCTTTGTGGTGGTTTTTGCTTTGATAGGCCGCGCCCGCGCCTTGGTATACCATGTACGCCGTTCACGAATACACCCCACACCGCCGCACAACCCAGAAAGGCTCCCATGGACACCACCTTCAGCCACATCAAAGCCGTGTTCTGCGATATCGACGGCACGCTGCTCACGAGCCAGCACACGGTGTCCCCGCGCACCGTGGCGGCGATCCGTGCCCTGCGCGAGCGCGGCGTGCTCTTTGGCCTGTGCACCGGGCGCGACGCCCACGCGACCGAGGCCATGTACGAGCTCTGGGGCATCGAAGGCCTGGTAGACGTGCTGGTGGGCTGCGGTGGCGCCGAGGTCATCGACCGGGCGCACGGCATCAACGAACTGAGCTATCCGCTGCCGGGCGAGACCATCGCGCGCATCTGCAAGCACATGGCGGACCTTCCGGCAACGCCCGTCTGCCCCCGAGACGGCGTGTTCTACGTGCCCGAGAGCAACGCGTGCGTCGAGCACCTGTCACGCGTCGACGGCGTGCCCTACCAGGTGGTCGATTTTGCCGAGTTTTTGCGCGAGCCGCAGCCCAAGGTGATGTTTACCATGGCGCCCGAGGTAATGCCGCGGGTGATTGAGCGGGCGTCGACGTTTGCTGATGACACTGTTAAGGCGGCGGCTCTGCAAACCACGCAGCGGCTCTACGAGTTTATGGATCCGCGCGTGTCCAAGACACGCGGCCTTGTGCGTGTGGCGGAGCTCAACGGCATGGAGCTCCAGAACATCTGCGTGTTTGGCGATGCCGATAACGACACCTGCATGGTTGCCGACGCCGGCGTGGGCGTGGCCATGGCAAACGGCAGCGATGCCACCCGCTCCGCTGCCGATTTTGTAACCGCGAGCAACGACGAAGACGGCATCGCGATCTTTATCGAGGAACATCTGCTGTAGCGCCGGGGGAGAGCCACCACAAAGGGAATAGGCACCTTTGTGGCGGCCTCAGGCGATTTGGGCGAAATGATGCCTAAAATCTGCGCGAAAATTCAAATATAGTTGTCTGAACATCATGCTTATAACCACCGATGGGTTAAAGATATTCTCATCAATTTGGTAGGATATTCATCCCGGTTAATGACCTACCACTCACGGTCGATTTTCGACCGTTCACAGGATGCTCGCTCTTGAGCAAAATGTTGTGCAAATAAAACTAATGCCATTAAAAAATAATACGCAACTAAATTACCAGCAGAAACAAAAAATAGATAGCGAATAAACGAAGGTAAATCTGAGCAAATGTCAAGAGAATTGAGAACTCGCTACAAAAATGTCGGTTTTGTTGCTCAGATGTTTAAACAATCGTTATAATTGCATTACTAAACGAGCGCAATTACAGATTGCGCAGATACGTTTGATAGTGAAAGAGCAAGATCGCGGTCTCTTGGGGAGGAGACATCGATGAAAGCGAATTCAGACAAATCTAAGCAGAGTAAAAAAGCGACGCGCCGTGTACTGGCAGGCGTTTTGTGCGGAGCCTCCGTTTTGAGCCTGGTACTGTCGCTCGTTATGCCCCCGATCTCGCAGGCCATCGCCAACGATGCCCAGACAGTTTCTACCGCGGAAACTGTAATGGGGGGGGGTTCCTCAAGTGAGTCCGCTGCTGTAGGTAACACCAGCGAGGATGCCGAAAACCAGAATAGCGACGAGACCGATGGCGGCGAGTCTGGCTCTTCAAATAGTGTTGAGCAGGCTCAGAGTGCGAATGCGGCTTCAGAGGGAGCGACGGCCACCGTGAAGCCGGGAATTTACGTTCCCACGTCTATCGGTATCGGTACGAATATCAATGTCTCAACCCCTGATCCCGGCGTGGCCACCTACGTCGGCCGCGACATGTACATCGGTGGTAAGCCGAGCGATAAGCCGAGCGACGGCACTATCGATCTTGATGCGGACAACGCCCCCACCGGCTCATATGCCGCTGAGGCGGAGGGCCTTACCGTGGTCCGTGGCAAGCTTGCCATGAATCCACTCAAAGAGAGCTGGCCCTATAATAATAGTGGCGGCGCTGGTTTCCGCTTTGGCACCGTTGGTTTTGGTTCCCAGTTCCGTCCTGTCTACGGCAGCACCGTGCTTGCGGTCGCCGGAATCGACAGTGCAATCACCAAAATGAGCGTTGGTTACAACGGCAACTTGCCGGGGGCGACTACCGTTGGCGCTTGGAACAAAGGCGCTTGGGTCGGACAGCAGAGACCTTTTGAGGGCGCGACTCCTTCCGGCTTTGCCTACACCGCGCAAATCGCAGGCCCCATCACATACTGGCGCGATAGCGACTATAAACGCCAGTCTGTGGTGACAATGCAGGGTAATTGGTACGAGGGCTTGTCTGCTCTGGAAAGCACCCTGTTCAATAAAGCTGTTGATTTGACTAATGTCAACGGTAGCGATTATTCGAGCTATAACGGTACAAATGGATACCTCTCGAAGCTATCGAAACAGCTCGACTCGTTTGAAGATACCGGCGAGGTGGATGTCAACGGCTTTGCAGAGCCTAATAGCAACTACGTCATCAACAAGTACAATAACGACGGAACAAGCTATACACTCAAATTCGATGGTAGCGACGATGGTAGCGGCAAGTCTGTTTCCGGTGCGCTCGATACCGGAATCCCGAGCAATAAGATTCGCAACACCGAGCGACTCATCACCTTTACCGGCGATGGAACTTCTATGCAACAGGTCTTCACCATCGCCGGTTCCGAGCTCTCCAACTGGAAGGATGGCGTCTACTACCGCGGCGTCGACTTTAAGTTCACCAATATCCCCGAAGGCGCATCCATTGTCGTGAACGTTACAGGTACTAATCCTGTCGAGTTCCACAACGGCTGGCGCTTCTGGTGGGGAGATACAGAAATATCTCGCGGTTACGAGAGTCAGTACGCCAAGAAAGACCTTGACGCGAAATACTCGCTGGCCTCCCAGTCCATCATGTGGAACTTCGTCGATACCACCAGCCTTACCATTCGAGGCGGCATCGCGGGAGAAAACCGCGCGGACTGGGGATACGGCGGCACAGCCACCGGTGCCAAGTGGACTGACGACGATCCTGCGGCGGCTATGATCGGATCGATTCTCGTTCCCAACGGAAGTTTCGACGACCATGTGACTACCAACGGCCGCGTTTATGTGGGCGTCGATTTCTCAATGGACAGCCCGAAGGTTGCCGCAGCATTTGGTGAGGGTAACTCGGCTTCCGTCATCGATATGGATCAGGAGCGTCACAACTTCCCGTGGTCTGGGTCGTATACGCCCGACGGCTCCGCCGTTGCGTGGAGCAAGGTCGATGCGGCGAACGGCAACACGTCGCTTCCTGGTTCCTCGTGGGCTATCTATGGTTCTGTCGAGAATGCTGTCGCGGGCAAGGACGCTATCGTGACGGTGACTGACGGTGGCGCAAATGATTACGCTTCGGGTGATGGCAAGCTTCAGTTCAACTATCTGAACCAGAAGGCAAACATCGGCAATTCCAACGATACCAACTACTTCACGTATTACATCAAAGAGGAGACGGCGCCGGCTGGCTACCAGAAGTCAGACACCATCTACTATGCCACTATGAACAATACTGGCGAGAAGCCGAACTACGTTCAGGGTTACGTGGATGAGAACGGCAAAAATGTTCCGTTCGAGAATAACCCCACAGGTGCCATTCCCAACACCAAGATCATCACCGGTACGGTGTCTTGGACCAAGGTGGGGGAGGGCGACACAAAACACACTCCTTTGGCTGGTTCTGAGTGGAAACTCACCAAGACTAATGACGCCGATGGTGCGGCCGTTAACCAGTCCTCGACCGTGAGAGATCAGGTGAGCGACCAGTCGACTTCGAGCGATACCACGTGGGTAGACACCGACACCGCGCCTGGCAAGTTCAAGCTCGAGGGCCTGCTGCCGGGCACGTACACGCTTGTTGAGACCCAGGCTCCGTTTGGCTACGAACTGAACAAGAACACCTACAAGTTCACGGTGGACAGCACAAACGGCTCCATTACGTGGAAAGAGAACGAGCAGCCGAGCATCGTTGGCGGCACTACGTACATCTCCGACAAGTGCAGTGCTACGTCCGTGAAGATCCCGGTGACCAAATCCGTTCGCAATACGGATTGGCCGAAGGATGCTGACGACAACTATGTGCCGTTCGAGTTCAGCATTGTGGCTACGGGTGACTATGCAGCCAATGCCCCCATGCCCGAAGCGCCCAAGATTTCTGTTGCCCCAAAGGCAGGGGAGACCGACGCCGACAAGCTCAACAACATCACGGCGACCTTTGGCGCCATGACGTTCAACAAGTCGCACCTGTCCGATACCCCCGGTACGGCGGATGACTACGCCAGGACCTACACCTACACGGTGAAGGAGGTCGCGCCTACCACCGGTGCCATCGATAAGCTCCGCTACTCCAAGGCCGAGTACCAGGTTGCCGTCACGGTGGAGGCCGAGCTGAATAAGGCCGGCAAGTACTCCGGCCTCACCACTTCCACCACGGTCACGCAGATGAAGGACGACATGGGCAACGCCCTGGGTGAGAACGGGCAGGGCGTCGTGGTTCAACCCTCCGCCGCCGCGCCCGACGCCATTCCCGCCTCCACCTTCACCAACACCTACTCCACCACTCTGCCCCTTTCTGGTATGTCGGGCGTCACTCTGACGTACCTTGCCGGCGCGGCGGTGCTTTGCGTCGCTGCGGCCTGGATGCACATTCGTCGCAAGGCGAATGCGAAGGGAGGTGAGCGTCGTGAATAAGAAAGTTTGCTCCTTCCCGATCTTGTTTGCGCTGCTTGCCCTCCTGATCGGCATCTGCGCGGTTGTGTTCCCCGCATCCGCGCAGGCCGCGCCGACCTCGACCGGTTCCATCACGGTGAGCGGCACCGTGGCGAGCAGCTACGACGCCTACCAGATCTTTAGCGCCAACGTCGTCGACGGCGACAGCGACGCCAAGATCGCCACCGACCTCGCTTGGGCAAACGACGCCGCGCGCGACGCCGCGCTGCCTGTGCTGCACAGCGCCGGCATGCCCAATTCCCAGACCACCGCGCAGGAAGCTGCCGAGTGGCTCAACGCCGATTCCCACCTTACGAGTGCGCTGAGCGCACAGCTCGCTCGTTCCCTCCAGAGCTCTGGCGCCGTGTCCGTGGCCCTTAACGCGGGCACGGAGGCCAAGCTGCCCTGCGGCTACTGGCTCATCGTCGCCGACGACGACGCCATCGCCCAGGGCGAGGCCGGCACCGCGCCGATCATGGCCCTGGTGGGCGGCAGCGCCGTCACCGTCAAGCCCAAGGCCGCGACCCCCAAGGTCCAAAAGCACGTGCTGGAGGACAGCACCGCCGCTTGGCAGAAGGCCGCCGACGCAACGGTTGCCGATGACCTGTACTGGCGCCTCTCTACCACGGTCCCGGCGGGCCTCACGGCCTACGATACCTATACGGTACGGTTCGTCGACACCATGAGCGCGGGGCTCGACCCCTCCAAGGTGGCCGCGAGCATGCGCGTGTACGTGGCGGCGGGCGCGGACGGCGGCTTTGACGCCGTCCAGACCGGCAAGGACGGCCGCGCCGGCACCGAGCCCGCGAAGGGCTGGACCGATATCACGGCCCAGTGCGCCACCAAGGTAGCGGCGGACGGGACCTTCACCGTGCGCACCGGCGACCTGATCGCCGCGCTCGGCGGGGCCGACGCCTTCACCGCGGGCGCCCGCGTGGTCGCCGTGTACAATGCGCCGCTCAACAGCGCATGCAACCACGGCATCGCGAAGGGCAACCCCAACGAGGTCTACCTGCGCTACCCGCGCTCTCCCTTTGCCGACCAGTCCGGCGACGCGGGCTTCACCCACACGCCGAGCGATGACGCGTGCGCCTACACCTGGGATCTCGCGCTCACCAAGCGCGGCAGCGACGGCGACAAACCGCTTGCCGGGGCGGTCCTGAGCATCGCCGACGACCGCGGCCGCACGCTGGCGGCCGATGGCACGTGGGATGCGGAGGGCAAGGCCACCGTCACCACGGGCGAGGACGGCCGCGTGACCGTCTCGGGCGTGGACTCGGGCAAGCTGGAGGTCCGCGAGCTCAAGGCGCCCAAGGGCTACACCGCCTTTGAGGGCACGCGCTCCGTGACAGTCAAGGCCGAGGGCCTGGACGTCGACCAGGTGGCCGCCGCCAAGCCCAAACTCACCATCACGGCCGAGTCGCCCCTGCGCGCCGACAGCGCGGACGGGTCGACTGGCAGTCTGGAGGCGTCGCTCATTAACACGCCCACCGGCACACCCCCTAGCATTACCACCGGAGGCTTCATGCCCTCGACTGGCGATATGGCAATGTACGCCGCGGCCGCCGCAGCGGTCGCCGGAGCCGCGCTCATCGTGGTCGCGCTCCTGGTCAAGCGGGGAGGTGGCAGCCATAAAGAGTAGCTGGCAGCCCCACAGAGAGCGGGGCGAGACGTAGCGAAGTAGATGCTAAGACACAGACAGATGATGACCGATCGAATGAGAATCAAACGGAAAACGGAGGAAAAGAAGATGAGCATGAGCAAGAACATCGCACGCCTGGCAGTAACCGCCGGCCTCACGGCGGCGTTGAGCTTCGGCGGCGTCATGGCCCCGGTGACCATGGCGTTTGCGGCGGGTACGCCGACGGTGGCCATGGACGGCAATGTAAAGATTGACGAGAAGACCTATAAGGACACAACCTTTAAGGGTATCCAGATTTTCAAGGCAAAGGTTACGCAGAATTATGATGGAAGTGCCTGGTCTGGCGATAAGACCCTTTCCGATATTGATTGGGCGTCGCCTGAAGTTATGAGTGTTGTGACTGATGCATTTGCTGGCGTCGCGGAAGCTCCTGCTGCGAATGCAGGCGCTCAGGCTTGGGCCAAGTACATTAAAGATAATGCCGGTAAAATAGTTGATCAGACTGCCAAGGTTGACGCTGGCTCCACGTTGGATAAGATTGCTGCCGCACTTGAGGGCTCGACTCTGACTTGGACAAACCCAAGCGATTCCAGCAAGGGAGACTTTAAGGCTTTAAACCCTGGCTATTGGCTCTTTGTGACTGCAAGTGTTGGTTCGACCACATCTAGCGATTCGGCCAACGGCAATACCGATGCCTATACCTCGCCAATCTTTGCCGTCGTTGGTGGCGAAGACGTGAATGTTGATTCCAAAAAGGATGTCCCCAACGTGACCAAGGCCGTTAAGGACGACAAGAATGGCAGCTTTGTTGATTCGAACAAAGCTGTTCCCGAGGGTTCTTCTCAAGATGTCTTTACGGCGCCCAATAGGGTTGCGGACTCTGCATCCGATCAGCTGGTTGAGTATCAGCTTGCGGGTACCGTGGCCAGCAATATCAATACTTATAAAGAGTACAGCTATACCTTCACCGATGAACTGCCTTCTACGATGGTGCCCGAGCTTAATGGCAATGATCCCGTTGTCGAGGTCAAGATTGGCGATAAGGTTGTTCATCCGGGTAGCTACAGCAAAGAGTATGCAAATGGCAAACTCGTGGTTTCGTTCTCAAATCTGAAAAATGCCTGTGCGAAAAAAGACGATGGCACCAAGGGCGAAATCATTAACGTTGACGGCAGCTCAAAGGTCTATGTGAACTATAAGGCAAAGCTTGACCCCACGAAGGTTAACGCCAATATGCTCGGTATAGGCCAGATGAACACCGTTACTCTGACCTATTCCAATAACCCTCACTCTGAAAAAGACAAAGGCACTACAGTCGTGCATCCCGCCTACGACTACACCTACGGTATCGATGTTAAAAAGGTTGGTTCCGATGAGACGAACCCGCCTCTCGCAAACGTTGAATTTACTCTGCAAGAGGTCGGTACTGGAAAGTTCATCAAGAAGGACGGCACAACTGCGAGCAGCGAAACTGAGGACGGCGCAATTCTCAAGACGAATTCGACCGGAATGATAGAGGTCCTTGGCCTTGATGAAGGCACGTATATTCTGAAGGAGAAAACTCCTGCGCCCGGTTACGACAATTCTCACGGCAGCAAGGGCATCACGTTCACCATTACGCGTGGCAATCTTTCTGAGAGCAGCACTGAAGTGGTCAACCCTGAGGTTGAGGTAACTGACGGAGATAATAAGGGGCTCGTTAAGGCCGACAGCGCCACTAACGGCATGGTGCATCTCACCGTCACCGATAAGAAGGGCTCCAACCTCCCGCTGACCGGTCTTAACGGCGTGACCTTCACTTGGATCGCTGGTGGCGCGGTGCTGTGCATCGGCGTGGCTCACCTCATCCGCAGCCGTAAGCAGGCTGAGGAGTCCGAGCAGGAGTAACGCTCGCTCACCCATCCCTTTGGCAGGTGGGATGTGATGGCCATGAGACTTGCGGACACTTTTCTCGTCCATCGACGTTCTTGCTTTGCCATTCTCTTTTCGGGGCAGACTCCGCACTGGAGTCTGCCCCGATTTTTTGGGATAACGCAGTCAGCCTCCATCGTCCGATGCGGGCACGTTCGTCATCGCGTTTCTTGACTCGTATGAGGTTCGGTTTAAGGTCCGTAGGCGCACGCGCGGTGCGGACGGTAGAAGGCATTTGCGCCGCAACAAGCGCAAATAAGAATGCCCGGGGTTAGAGGCCCGGGCATTTAACAACACCGGAAACTGCTCGCTCGCGCTTTCGAACACTTACGCGGGGCGTGTCGTTTCCTGTAACGATTGTATCCCGAATCGCCCCGCCGATTCGGGACATTTGAAAACGCAAACACGTCGGGCAAACCCGGACAATGCGGCCAGGCTCCGCTGGGCGAGGAGCCGTGTGTGTAACTATCGAACAAATGTTTGTCAAAATCGCGTTTACCAGCCGTGGGTGCATGCGCTCGCAGTAAAATGGCCTTGCGACGCATCCCGTGCGCGGGCGGCCGACGACTCGATCGGAGGTCCCCAAATGCTGAAATTCCTTAACGCGCTCGCCGCCCTCGCGGCGGTGGGCTCGTTCGTCATCGCGTTTCTTGACTCGTATGAGGTTCGGTTTAAGGTCCGTAGGCGCACGCGCGGTGCGGACGGTAGAAGGCATTTGCGCCGAAAGCGCAAATAAGAATGCCCGGGGGTCGGATCCCGGGCATTTAACAAAAACTGAAAACTAGGCCGCCCGCGCTCTCGTACACTTACGCGGGGTGCGTCGTTTTCTATTGACATTGTATCCCGAATCGCCCCGCCGATTCGGGACATTTTGAAAACTCAAATGCTGGCTTATCCTCGACTGGACGGTGCGGTCTAGCTGTGTTGTCGGGCGGGGGAGCCTGCTAATCGGCTATTATTTGTTTAGACAACTTGAGTTGTAGAGGAGTGACTGGCGATGGTGCAGGGCGCCAAACATATGAAGAGCAATAACGCCGCGGACAACGGCGGCTCAAGCCCTCAGCCCAAACCTCAACCAAAGCCCAAGCGCCGCCGCAAGCGGCTGCCGCGCTGGGCCGATCGGCTCATCACTATCGTCATCATCCTTATTGGCGTGGGCCTTATGACCTGGCCGTGGATTTTGGACCGGCTCGAGGCCTCGGGCGTGTTCAACCAGATCAGCACCGTGTCCAGCACCGTGGACGCGCTATCTGCCGAGGAGCGCGAGCGCATCCTGCTCCAGGCGCGCTCCTTTAACGAGCAGCTGGCGGGCGAGGCCACCGAGCTTCCCGCCGACCAGATCGAGCCCTACGCCCAGCAGCTCATCTTTGACCGCGACCCCATGATGAGCTGGGTCGAGATCCCCTCCATCGACGTGAGCATGCCCATCTACCACGGCACGAGCGAAGAAGTCCTTATGGCGGGCGTCGGGCACTTGGAAGGCACGAGCCTGCCGGTGGGCGGCACCTCGACGCATTGCGTGCTCACCGCGCACTCGGGCATGCGCAACCTGAGCATGTTCGACGACATCCACTCGCTGGAGCCCGGCGACCTGGTGCTGCTGCACACCATGAACAAGACGCTCGCCTACAAGATGGTGGACTCCGAGGTGGTGCTGCCCGAGGAGATGGAGTCGCTGACCATCGAGCCCGGCGCCGACAAGGTGACGCTCGTCACCTGCACGCCCTACGGCGTGAACGACCATCGCCTGCTGGTGCATTGCGTGCGCACCAAGTACAACAAGAAGGACGTCGACAAGCAAAAGTCGCTGGCCGGCCGCCACTGGGGCAAGCGCGAGTTTGCCGTGCTCATCGTGGTCGTAGCCATTGTGCTGTTGCTGCTGGATATCGTGATCCACGCGGTCCGCAAGCGCCGCAAGGTCAAGGCCTCGGCATAAGACATTCTCCAGAACCACCGCAATGGGGACAGGCATTTTTGTGGTGGTCGGGGGCTTCCAAACCATCACAACATTCGATGAAAATCGCGATTTTGGCGAAAAGCGTCGAATGTTGCGATGCTTTTCGTTGCGGGCGGGACGGTTTTCGTTGTGGGCGGGACGGTTTTGCATTGTGACGTGCAGATTTTGCTGCATAACCGCCGGGACGCATCCGCCGCCCTCGTTACGTTTTCGCTGCATTTGGGTAAAGCACCTGCTCCAAGCGGCGTTGCCTTGTATACTAGAGCGGTTTATCTGTTATGCGGAAGGGAGCGCCTATGGCACTCAGCGAGAAAGACGTGCGCGGCATCGCCGAGTACGCAAAGATCGCACTGACCGATGACGAGCTCACCCAGATGACGTCCTACATGAACGACGCCGTCCAGATGCTCGAGCCCGTCTTGCAATATGACTTGCCCGACGTGGAGCCCACGTTCCATCCCATCGGAAGCCTGTCCAACGTGATGGGCGATGACCTGCGCGAGCCCGAGCGCGACCTGCCGCTCGACATTGCGCTCGAAAACGCCGGCAGCGCGCGCGACCGCTACTTCCGCGTGCCGTCCATTTTGGGAGAGGGGGAGAGCGAGTAATGGCGCAAAGCTTCGATTCCCTTACCGCCGCCCAGATCGCCGCGGGCGTTGCCGCCGGCGACTTTACCGCTACCGAGGTGGCCCAGGCCTCCCTTGCCGCCATCGAGGCGCGCGAGGGCGGGGTCCAGGCATTCCTGCAGGTGGCGCCCGAGCTTGCGCTCGAGGCCGCTGCGCGCGTGGATGCCGACCGTGCCGCAGGCAAGCCACTGCCCCCGCTCGCGGGCGTGCCGCTGGCCATCAAGGACAACATGAACCTCGTGGGCACGCGCACCACCTGCGCTTCCCGCATGCTCGGGGACTACCAGAGCGTCTACACCGCCACCTGCGTCCAGCGCATGCTCGATGCCGGCTGCCTGCCCATGGGCAAGGCCAACATGGACGAGTTTGCCTTTGGCAGCTCCACCGAGAGCTCGGCGTTCCACCGCACCAACAACCCTTGGGATACCAAGCGCGTGCCCGGCGGCTCTTCGGGCGGCTCCGCTGCCGCCGTCGCCGCGGGCGAAGTCGCGCTCTCGCTGGGCTCGGACACCGGCGGCTCCATTCGCCAGCCGGCGTCGCTGTGCGGCGTGGTGGGCTTTAAGCCCACGTATGGCGCCGTGAGCCGTTACGGCGTGGTTGCCTTTGGCTCGTCGCTCGATCAGGTGGGCCCCTTTGGCCGCACGGTCGAGGATGTCGCGCTGGCCATGAACGCGCTTACCGGCGCGGGCCACGATCCGTACGACTGCACGAGCCAGGATTGCGCCGTCGACTTTACCGAGCATCTCAACGACAGCATCAAGGGCAAGCGCGTGGGCATCATCCCCGCGTTTATGGAGGCCGAGGGCCTGACGCCCGAGGTCAAGGCCGCTGTTCAGCGCGCCGCCCAGGAGCTGCAGAACCAGGGTGCCGAACTCGTGGAGGTCGACCTGCCGCACCTGGACGCCGCCATTGCCGCCTACTACGTCATCGGCCCGGCCGAGGCGTTCTCCAACCTGGCCCGCTTCGACGGCATTCGCTATGGCTACCAGGAAGAGGGCTGCGCCAACCTGTCCGACCAGAGCTCGCTCAGCCGCGCCCACGGCTTTGGTGCCGAGGCCAAGCGTCGCCAGATGCTCGGCGCCTACCTGCTCTCCTCGGGCGTGTACGACAAGTACTACTATGCCGCGCAAAAGGCCCGCACGCTCATCACGAAGGACTACGACGCCGCGTATGCCAAGGTGGATACCATCCTGATGCCCGCCTCGCCGCGCACGGCCTTTAAGTTTGGCGAGATCAGCGACCCCACGCAGATGTACCTCTCCGACCTGTACACCATCTCGCTCAACATTTGCGGCAACGGTGGTATCTCGGTGCCGCTGGGCCTGGGCGAGGACAGCAAGCTGCCCGTTTCTGCCCAGCTGGTGGGTCCGGCCTTTAAGGACCGTCAGCTGCTCACGTTTGCCCACGCCCTGGAGCGCGGCTTTGCCGATGCCGCCACGGGTGCGCCCGCGCTTTCCGTCGCGTCCGATTTTGCTGGGAAGGGAGGCGAGCTGTAATGAAGGAGCTTTCCGAGGTCCTGCAGGATTGGGAGGCCGTGATCGGCCTGGAGATCCATACCGAACTCACCGCACTCGATACCAAGATGTTCTGCAACTGCAAGCTCAGCCACGATGACGAGCCCAACGCCAACGTGTGCCCGGTGTGCCTGGGCCTGCCCGGCGCGCTGCCGGTGCCCAACAAGCGCGCTATCGAGAGCATCGTCAAGGCCGGTCTTGCCACCAACTGCGAGATCCAGCGCCACTCGATGTTCTACCGCAAGCACTACTTCTATCCCGACATGGCCAAGAACTTCCAGACCACACAGGGTCCGGTCGCCTTTGCCATGTACGGTCACCTCGATCTGGACGTGACCGGTCGCGGTGCCGCCGAGCGCCCCGATTGCGCGTTTGGCGAGGCCGAGGCCCAGAGCCTGGCGAGCGCCTCGGCCAACGCCGAGGGCCTGTCCACGTCCATGTCCTCGACCATGCGCGAGGGCAATCAGCGCGCAGGACACTTGGCCAGCTATGATGCGAGCAATATGACCATGCCGGAGCGTCGCGAGGACGGTTCCTATACCGTACCCATCCGCATCCTGCGCATCCACATGGAGGAGGATGCCGCCAAGATGGTGCACGTGGGCGGTGCCGAGGGCCGCATTACCGCCGCGGCCGAGTCGCTCGTCGACTACAACCGCTGCGGCACGCCGCTCATCGAGCTCGTGACCGAGCCCGATCTGCGCACGCCCGAGGAGGCGCGCCTGTTTATGGAAAAGCTCCGTCGCATCTTTGTGACGCTGGGCATTTCCGACTGCTCCATGGAGAAGGGCTCCATGCGCTGCGACGGCAACGTGAGCCTGCGTCGCCGCGGCGAGACCAAACTGGGTACCAAGACCGAGCTCAAGAACCTCAACTCGTTTAAGAGCCTGCACGACGGCCTTGCCTACGAGATCTGCCGTCAGGCCGAGGTGCTCGAGGAGGGCGGTATCATCTACCAGGAGACCCGCCACTGGGAGCCCAGCCGCAAGCGCACTGTGGTTATGCGCGTCAAGGAGACGGCCGACGACTATCGTCTGTTCCCCGATCCCGATCTGGCGCCGTTCGATTTGGACGACGAGTTCATCGACCGCTGCCGTGGCGAGATCCCCGAGCTGCCCGATGCCAAGCGCGCACGTTTTGAGGCCGACTTTGGCATTAAGGCGGCGGATGCCGAGCAGATCGCCGGCGACCCGGAGTTTGCCAAGTTCTTTGAGGCCGCCGCTGCCGGCATGGCCGGCAAGGAGGCGCAGACGGTTGCGAACCTGCTGGTCAACGAGATGATCGCCTACCTTAAGGGCGCGGGCGTTTCGCTGGCCGAGTCCGGTATCGCGCCGGCTCAGGTGGCAGCGCTTGCCAAGCTGCTCGCGACCGATACCATCAGCTCCAACCAGGCGCACGAGGTCTTTGAGGCCATGGCCCAGACCGGCGACGATCCCAACAAGATCGTCGACGAGCGCGGCATGCGTCAGGTGAGCGACGCCGGCGCGCTGCAGCCGATCGTGGACGAGGTACTGGCAAACTGTGCCGAGCAGGCGCAGCAGTATCGTGACGGCAACCAGAAGGTCATCGGCTTTTTGGTGGGCCAGTGCATGAAGGCGAGCCGGGGCAAAGGCAATCCGAAGCTCTTCAACGAATTGCTGAGAACGTCGCTCTCGTAAACGGGAACCCGGGAGCCCCGGCAGGGCGGGTGCTTCCTCAAAATTTCAAACAGTCCTGCGCAAGACGAAGGCCACATTAAGTGGCCTTCTTTGCGTGCGGAACTCATTTTGAGCAAGCACCCGCCCTGCCGGGGCTCCCGGGTTCTGCAACGACTCGGCCGTTCGGGTCAGGCGGGGCTGAATGGAATAGAGTGAATGGGCGCGCCGTTTGCGCGCCCATTTTTGTAGAGGGGCAGTCCCTTTGCCACATTGCGGGCGGCCTTATTGATGCTGGGAGCGCCAGGCGGTGGGGGTGGTGCCGGTGTATTGCTTGAAGGCTTGGGCGAAGGCGGCCTGTTGTGGATAATCGAGCCGCTCTGCCACCTGCGCTATCGTCAGCGAGCTGTCGGCCAAAAGGTCCTGTGCCCGCTCCATGCGGCGCCTTCGTATGTAGGCGCCCAGAGACTCGCCGGTTTGGGCTTTAAAGGTGGCGCACAGCTTGGAGCGGCTTAAGAAAAGCCCCTCGGCCACCTCGTTGATGCTCGTATGTTTGCCCTTGTCGAGTGAGCGCTCTACCAGGCTCGTCGCTTCTGCGGCAATGGTCACGCTGGCGCGCGTGTCGGCCGCTCGCTGCGCTTGCCTGTGAGCCGCGTGTGAGCATGCGAGTTCGGCGACCATGGCCTCCACAATGCCTCGCATATAGACATGCCCGCCTACGGCGCGAGCGCGGTCCTCGTTGATTCGGCGTAGTGTGTGGCAGATGGCAGACACTGCCTCCTCTTGCCACGACTCGGCAAACGCTTCAAAGACCCCCGCGAACTCGGCGGGATAGCAATGTTCCAGCTCGTCAAAATAACCGGGCAAAAAGAGCACCGAGCGTGAGTGATAGAGCTGCCCTGCAAACAGCGGGCTTAGCTCTTCGCCGCAGCTATCTTGGATAAAGCTGCAGACTGCGCTGCTCGGCCACGGCCCACGCAACGGCTTGAGGTTTGCAGGCGTTATGCCAGCTTCGGGCATGCACATGAGCGTGGGCGCGCTGACCTCGCTCACGCACGCGTACGGTTCGGGTGTGTACTCGGCCAAGAGCATGTTGTGTGTCGGGGTAATGAAATGCTCCATGACGATGCAGGTGGGGGAAAGGGGCATGATCCATGCGCGTCCGTGCGCCCGATCGTTTGCCACCTCACCGGTAAAGACGGCGCCCTTGCCGGAAAGCTGCAGGCCAAACTGCTCAAACTGCGGTGCGTAGAGCTCGGTTATATCGGTTGCTGCCCGCCGCATTTTCAAAAGCGTCCCCTTCCTTTGCGGAAACGTCCACGCCTGGCTCGATTGTGTGCCTTGGCTAACACGCCAATGATAAGTTTCTAAAGGTTAACTCTCAAGCCGTTAGAAAGGAATCTCATGGCAAAGGGATCAAAAAAGGAAGGTGGCGGCATCGGCGAGCTGCTTGCATATGCCGGTGAACGTAAATTCCTAACGTATTTGGGCATGGCCCTCTCGGCGCTCTCGCAGCTGCTGGGCTTTGGCCCGTACGTGTGCATCTGGCTTGTTGCGCGGGACCTTATCGCCGTGGCGCCCAACTGGAGCGAGGCCACCGACATCGCGATGTATGGTTGGTGGGCTGTGGGCTTTGCCCTGGCGAGCATTGTGATCTATTTCGTGGGACTCATGTGCACGCACCTGTCCGCGTTTCGCTGCGCGTCCAATATCCGCAAGGCTACGAGCGAGCATCTGCTTAAGCTGCCGCTCGGCTACTTTGACACGCACGCCACCGGTGAGCTGCGCCGTATCGTAGACGGCTGCGCCGCCTCCACCGAGACGCTGCTCGCGCACATGCTGCCCGATATCGCCGGCGCCACCGCCATGGTCGTGGGCCTGCTCGTGCTGCTTTTCTCCCTCGATTGGCGTTTGGGCGCGGCGTGCCTTATCTCGGTCGTCGTTTCGTTTTGCGCCATGGCCACCATGATGAGCGGCAAGGGCGCCGAGTTTATGAAGGCTTACATGGGCGCGCTGGTCAAGATGAACAAGACCGGCACCGAATACGTACGCGGCATCCCCGTGGTCAAGGTATTCCAGCAGACGGTCTATTCCTTTAAGGCGTTCCACGATGCGATCGCCGAATACGCCGACATGGCGCAAAGCTATGCGGGCACGTTCTGCCGAGGCCCGCAGGTGCTCAACCTTACCGCGCTCAATGGCCTCGTGGCATTTCTTTTGCCCGTGGCGTTGCTGTTGGCGCCGGGCGAGACGGACTTCGCGCATTTTATGGTCAACTTCACGTTTTACGCGATCTTTTCGGCCGTGGTGCCGACGGCCATGACCAAGCTCATGTTTGTGGGCGAGGCCTCTCAGATGAGTGCCGATTCGCTGGCGCGCATCCGAAGCGTTATGGATTCCAAGCAGCTCTCCGTGCCCGCCCAACCCAAGCACCCTGTCGGCGGCGACGTGCGATTTGAGGACGTGAGCTTTACCTACGAGGGTGCCGAGGCACCTGCCGTCAACCATGTGAGCTTTAGCGTTCCCGCAGGCAGCACCCTTGCGTTGGTTGGTCCCTCGGGCGGCGGTAAGTCAACCTGCGCAAGCCTGATCCCGCGTTTTTGGGATGTTTCCTCGGGTCGCGTGCTTGTGGGCGGCGTAGACGTTCGCGACATGGATCCGCACGAGCTCATGGACCAGGTCGCCTTTGTGTTTCAGACCAACCAGCTGTTCCGCCAAACACTTGCCGATAACGTGCGCGCCTCCAAGCCTGGGGCCACTGACGACGAAGTGCGCGCGGCCCTCTCCGCGGCCCAGTGCGACGATATCGTGGCCAAACTCCCGCAGGGCATCGACACCATGCTCGGCGCCGGCGGGGCGTACCTTTCGGGCGGCGAGGTCCAGCGCGTGGCGCTCGCCCGCGCAATTCTTAAGGATGCGCCTATCGTGGTGCTCGACGAGGCCACCGCGTTTGCCGACCCCGAGAACGAGGCGCTCATCCAGCGCGCCTTTAGCAAGCTGGCGGCGGGTCGCACGGTCATTATGATCGCGCACCGACTTTCGACTGTGGTGGGGGCCGACAGAATCGTGGTGCTCAACCAAGGATGCGTGCAGGAGGCCGGTACCCATGCCGAGCTGCTGTCCCAAAACGGTCTGTACGCCAAGATGTGGGCCGAATACGAACAGGCCGCGAGCTGGAAGATCACTGCTGCCGCGGATGCCGCCGTCACGAAGGGAGGCGAGGCCTAAATGTTCGCCTCATTCCAAAAGAAGTATTTCCTATCCGATAAAGGCGTCGCCGGCGTAAAACGCGGCATTTTCTGGACCGCGCTCACCAATCTCATTACCATGGCCGGCATGGGCTTATTGTTCCTGGTCATGGCCGGTTTTGTCGAACATCTCGCCACCGGTGCCGACCTGCCGGATGCCCTGCCGATTGTGGGCGGCCTCCTGGTCTTTTTCGTGTTGCTCTTTGCCTCTAACTGGCAGCAGTATTACTACACCTACTGCATCTTTTACGAGGAGTGCGGCAAACAGCGTATGGAGATCGCCGAGCGCTTGCGCAAGCTGCCGCTGTCGTTTTTTGGCCGTCGTGATCTGGCCGATTTAACCGAGACCATTATGGGCGACGTCCAGGCCATGGAGCACGCCTACAGCCACGTGCTGGGAGAGCTTTGGGGTGCCATCATCGCAAGCGTCATTGTGTTCGTGGCGTCGCTGTTCTTTTGCTGGCAGCTGGCGATTGCGGCGTTTTGGAGCGTTCCCGTGGCCTTTGCCGTGCTGTATCTGACGCGCGGCCCCATGATCCCGGTGTTCGACCATGTGCGTGCCGAGAAGGTCAAGGTTACCGAGGCGATCCAGGAGACGCTCGACCGCGTGCGCGAGATCCGCGCCACCAACCAGGAGGCTCATTATCTTGAGGGGCTCAACGCCGTGATCGATGCCGAGGAGCGCGAGACCACCAAGGGCGAGCTCGCCAATGGGCTTTTGGTCAACTCCGCCTTTGCCATCCTGCGCCTGGGGATTGCCACCACGTTGGTCACGGGCGCTGCGATGGTCGCCTCCGGCCAGGTCGACTTTTTGATGATGTTTGCCTTCCTGCTTATGGTGAGCCGCATCTATGCGCCCTTTGATCAGGCACTGATGCTGATGTCCGAGCTGTTTGCCGCCGAGTCGTCGGCCAAGCGCATGCGTTCCATCATGGAAGAGCCCGTGGCGCGGGGCAGCGAGCAGTTTGAGCCCGTAGGCCACGATGTGGTGTTCGATCACGTGGCATTTGGCTATGGTGCGGGCGAGGACGGCCGCGCCGGCGAGAAAGTTCTTACCGATGTGAGCTTTACCGCCAAGGAAGGCGAGGTCACGGCACTGGTCGGTCCTTCGGGCTCCGGTAAGTCCACGGTGAGCCGCCTGGCCGCGCGCTTTTGGGACGCCACCGAAGGCACGGTCACCGTGGGCGGCGTGGATGTTGCGAGCGTGGATCCCGAGGTGTTGCTGCGCGACTACGCCATTGTGTTCCAAGACGTGCTGCTCTTTGACGACACGGTGATGGGAAACATCCGTCTTGGTCGTCGCGATGCCACCGATGAGGAAGTGCTTGCTGCCGCGCGTGCCGCCAACTGCGACGAGTTTGTGAGCCGCATGCCGCAGGGCTATGACACCATGATCGGCGAGAACGGCTCCAAGCTGTCCGGCGGTGAGCGCCAGCGCATCTCTATCGCCCGCGCGCTGCTCAAAGACGCGCCGATCGTGTTGCTGGACGAGGCGACGGCGAGTTTAGATGTGGAGAACGAGACCGTGGTGCAGCAGGCGCTCTCCCGCCTGCTCGCAGGCAAGACGGTTATCGTTATTGCCCACCGTATGCGTACGGTGGAAAATGCCGACAAAATCGTTGTACTCAAGGATGGTGTGGTTGCCGAGCAGGGCACTCCGGCGCAGCTCAAGGCGGCAGGTGGAGAATTCGCCCGCATGGTGGCGCTGCAAAAGGAAGCAGCTACCTGGCAGTTGTAAGAAGGGGCAAAGGGACAGTCCCTTTGTCACATTGACAATCGGTTACTCCGCATCGTTAATTTTCAAAAGGTTAGCCATGGCTGACCTAGATAGTTAGATAAAATTGAGATATTTCAAAAGCGTGCCCGAGCAAACTTGTTTACTCGGGTGCTGAGGCACCATGCCGCGTCCAATGCGGCAAAAGGGAGAAGCAACATGAAGAAGTCGACGTTCAATACCCTGCTTGTCGGTGGCGGTTTTCTGCTTGGCACGGCCGGCATCAAGCTGCTTACCAGCGCTCCGGTCAAGAATGCCTGCGTTCAGGGCATTGCGTGCGGCATGCGCATCAAGAACGGCTACCAGGACATGGTCGAGCAGGCCAAGGCTAATGTCGACGACATGGTTGCCGAGGCTGCTTACATCACCCAGAGCGAGGCCGCTGCTGACGAGGCAGCCGAGTAACGCTCCCAGGCACAAACTATGAGATTCTCGATTATTAGCGAGATCCCCGGCAGGACCCGTCTTCAATTGGCGGGTCCTGTGCCAGAGAGCGATCTCGATGCACTTCTTAAGCTTGGCGGCGACATCGACGGCGTGCACAAGGTGCGCGTCTACGGCCGCATCGGCCAGATGGCGCTCGAATACGACGAGCAGCGTCGCGCGAGCGTGCTCGACGCCTTGGGCGCACTCGATGCTCAAGCTATCGCTGATGCCAAGTCGGGCTACGTGATACAACTCGAGCCGCGTAAGCACAAGCTCGTCATGGACCTGGCGACACTCGTCGGTGCCCATTACGCACGTCGCTGGTTCTTGCCCACGCCCCTGCGTGCGGTGTTTGTCGTGGCCGGTTACATGGCCTTTTTGCGTGCCGCCCTCCGTGAGCTCGCGCAGCCGCGCCTGACCGTTCCCGTGCTCGACGCTTCGGCCATCGGCATTTCGTTCGTCAAACGTGATGTCGACACCGCAGGCCAGACGATGTTCCTGCTCAACGTGGGCGAGCTGCTCGAGGACTACACCCGCGCCATGAGCGAAAACGAGCTCATCAACTCGCTGCTCGATGTGCCCGATAAGGCGCAAAAGGTCGTCGGCGACATCGAGGTAAGCGTTGCCGCCACCGAGCTCGAGCCCGGCGACTTGGTGGCCGTGCGTACTGGCATGTCCATTTGCATCGACGGTGTTGTCGAGCAGGGGAGCGCTATGGTCAACCAGGCGACCCTGACCGGCGAGCCGCTGGCCGTCGAACGCAGCGTGGGCGACGACGTGTTCGCCGGAACCGTCGTGGAAGACGGCAGCATCTTGGTGCGCGTGCGCGCCAATACGGCGCAAACCAAACTGCGCTCAATCGTCTCGCTCGTGCAGACGGCCGACTCGCTCAAGTCCGAGGGCCAGTCGCACATGGAAGACCTCGCCAACAAGATCGTCCCGTGGAACTTCCTGCTCGCGGGCCTTGTCGCTCTCACCACGCGCAGCCTTATCAAGACCTCGGCGGCGCTGATGGTCGACTACTCGTGCGCACTCAAGCTCACGGGTTCCGTCGCCGTCATGACCGCCATGAGCGATGCCGCCAAGATGGGCGTCATGGTCAAGGGCGCGAAGTACTTTGAGTCGTTTGCCAAGGCCGACACCATTGTGTTTGATAAGACCGGCACGCTGACCGAGGCGCAGCCGCGCCTGGCTTGTGTGCTGACGACCGACGGCTGGAGCGAGGACGAGGTCCTGCGCCTTTCTGCCTGCCTGGAGGAGCATTTCCCGCATCCTGTGGCGCGTGCCGTGGTCAACGCCGCCCGCGAGCGCGGGCTCGAGCACCGCGAGCGCCATGCCGCCGTCGAGTACATCGTGGCGCACGGCATCGCTTCGTCCATCGAGGGGCGTCGCGCGATTATCGGCTCGGCACACTTTGTGTTTGAAGACGAGAGCGCGCAGCTCGATTCCGACATTAAGGAGCGCATTGAGTCCCAGATGCAGGGCCTGTCGCCGCTGTATCTGGCGGTCGATGGAAAGGTCGTCGGCGTGCTCGGCATCGAAGATCCGCTCAAGGCCGGGGTCCGCGAGGCCATTGCCGACCTGCATGCGCTGGGCGTCAAGCACGTGGTCATGCTCACGGGTGACTCCGAGCGCACGGCCGAGCGCATCGCGCGCGAGGCGGGTGTCGACGAGTTTAAGGCCGAGCTGCTGCCCGAGGACAAGTACGCCTATGTGGAGCGGATTAAGCGCGAGGGGCGCCACGTTGCCATGGTGGGCGACGGCGTCAACGATTCGCCGGCGCTCGGTTTGGCCGACGTGGGCCTGGCCATGGGTGGCGGAAGCGACATCGCCAAAGAGGTCGCCGACATCATCTTGACCGACACGGATCTCGCCGCGATCGTGCGCCTGCGCCGCATGAGCCAGGGCCTCATTGATCGTCTGACGAGCTCCTACTCTAAGGTGATGCTCACCAACTCGGCGCTGTTGGCATTGGGCATTACCGGCATGATCACCCCGCAGACGTCGTCGTTGCTGCACAACGGCTCGACGATTGCCTACAGTCTGAGCAACGCAAAGGCGTACCTGCGTTAGCAGACGTGTTCGCCCACGTTATCTGGCCTGCGCCCAGACGGCATCGGTGTCGTCCGGGCGCAGGTCTTTTGCATTTGAACATTTGCTAACTTCTCTATATAGTGTTGCTAGCAAGGCTAGCAATGAAGGGAGCGGGATCGACGTGGGTGCTGTTAGTGGCATGGCACAGGTGAATGTTCGCGTAGATCGCTCGGTTAAAGAGCGCGCCGAGGAAGCGCTGCGGCTTTCGGGCAGATCACTGCCCGAGCTTATCAAAAAGGTCGTGGCCAAGGTCGCACAGGGTGGCGGGCAGTGTGAGGAGGTACTGTCTGCCGTTGATGGCCGGCAGCAGACCGTCGCGCCCGATACTCCGTTCGCCGCGTCGTGGGCAGCGGCAGATCAGCTTTACGCGGACCTGGGCATCGCTACGTCGCCCGTATCCGACGATCGCGACTGGGACGCAATCTATTCCGAAGCCATGGATGAGCGTTATCGCCAAAAGGGGATGATCCAGTGAGTGGGGTGCCTCTCAAGATCATGGTGGACGCCAACGTATGGGTTGATTCGTTTTGCGCCGACCATGCCGAGTCGCTTGCCGCACGCGCGTTTATTGGGCAGGCGACGGAGGCGGGGGCATTGCTGTTCTTTCCGGTGCATATCGCCAAGGACGTACTGTATGTTGTACAGCACGAACTGAAGCGCAGCGTTCTTGCCAGCGGGGGAGCGCTCGGCGAGGCTTCTGCCCGCGCGATTGGCGATGCGGCGCTGGCGTTTGTTCGGAACATGACCGAAAACGCCACGGCCGTGGGTGCAGATGCGTCGGACCTTTGGCTGGCCGACAAATACTTAGCGCTCCATCGCGATTACGAGGACAACTTGGTACTCGCCGCATGCAAACGCGCCCAGGTTGATTACTTGGTGACCAACGATCGAAAACTGCTCGAACATGCCGATCTTGCAGCAAAGACACCTCGTCAAATGATGCCGATTCTTGCTTTGGCCAAACGCGGCGGCACGGCTATCGGTTGACGTGAGCTGTTCGCGGGCCCCTTGGACGACGATGCGCCAAGGGGCCCGCGTCTGCTATTTACAAAAGCTCGGCCTTGATGGTGGGACTTTCTGCGAGCTGCTCGGCTGCCTTTTCGTTGGAGCTGTCGAGTGCTGCCAGACTGCGGTAGACCCACTCGTTGACCTGGGTGTTCTTGACGCCTGCGGTCTGCATAAGGGCGCCTACCTCGCGGATTGCTGCGAACAGATCGGCCTTGGGACCCGCGAGCTCGACCTCGATGCCGTGGTAGGCGGCCACGCCGCGGTTCTCACTCACGTGGTCGATAAAGCCCTCGACGGTCTCAAGCTGCTGGGCGAGAGCTGCATCATCGTCAACGTCCAGCGCGACGAGTGCGTTCGATACCGTGAGGGCGGGATGTCCGCAGGGGACAAAGCCCTCGATGACATCCATAGCTTCGGTAATGGTTGAGCCCAGGCCTGCGAGGGCATTGACGAGCTGCTGCTTGGTATCCATAACGGTCCTTTCGACGGGTCAATTTTGCTTGGCGAAAATATACGTGACGCGTTCGGTGGCAAAAGTGCGAAGTATGGTGCACATTAGGGTCTTCACAGCTCGTGCAGAGAGCAGCTGTCCGCTTTCAGAACGTGGTAAGATAACACTCCACAAGCGGGGCTCGCCCCGTATGTTCCTTGAAAAGTCGACGGTTATCGGGTGTTTGCAGGCCCGATACCATCCAGACTTTCCCAACATTCGGGGGCGACTGGTTTCGACACGATAGCTCTGAGAGAGGAAGCAAGCCGAGGTCTCCTCGCCTCGTTAAACAGGGGTACCGTCAAATTGAATTGACAACAACTCTTCTTTTGAGCCTATGGCTCTCGCTGCTTAATTTATAGCGGCGCGTCAACCCGGTGATTTCCCCGACACCGGCGCGACGTCATTTTAGGGGAATGCTCCTGCGCACGTAATCGGTATGGCGCAGGCTAAGACCGAACCGGTTAGGACGCCGCGAGCGTGTCGCTGCGCGCAAAGCGTCCGAGACTAAACCAGCGACTGAGCTTGGAGATGCCAATCAGGGGGCTTTCGTGGACCGGAGTTCGATTCTCCGCGCCTCCACCAATAGTTACAAGCAGGTAGGTAAACGCACCTACCTGCTTTTTTATTACTTATAGATACCGCGGAGAATCGAACTCTGTGCAGGGCGCGAGCGTTAAGCAAACGCGAAGCGTTTGTAGCCCGCGGGCGAGGGCGGCGGCAGCCGGCCGAAGCCGGTGCGTATTTGCGAAGCAAATACGCGGATTCTCCGCGCAAAGCCTCAGCCCTATGCAGATGCGATGCCGATCGGACTGCAGCCTGCCATGCCCCGCATCAACGTCGCCCCAGGCGGAAAATCCATCCCAGAATTCCGGTTCAGACTGGGATGCGGTTTCCGGATGACGTTTCAAGCGGAAACTGCATCCCGGAATCGACGCTCGGAATGGGATTCATTTTCCGGAAGACGCCTCAAGCGGAAACTGCATCCCGGAATCCGCGCTCAGAACGGGTCGCGCTTTCCCAATGACGGTCCAAGCGGAAAGCGCATCCCGGAATCCCGCCTCAAACTGGGACGCGCTTTCCGCTTCACCTGCCGCCTCGAAAAACCTGCGCGCCCTCCATTCCAAAACTGGGTAGAAGAAAGCCAAAACGCAATCGCAGGAGGTCAATATGACTGCAGAAGATAAGGCAAAGAATGTCGGCAAGGTCGCGCTCGTCTTGGAGGGTGGCAGTTTTCGTGGGCAGTTTACCGCCGGCGTGCTCGACGTTCTCATGGAGGCCGGTGTCGAAATTCCGGCGGTATATGGCGTATCGGCCGGTGCGCTCAACGGCGTCAACTACAAGTCACACCAGATCGGTCGCGTCAATCGCATCAACCTGACCTTCTGCAATGACAACCGCTACATGGGTGCCGCATCCTTCGCATCCACGGGCTCCATCGTGGGTTACGACTTTATCTTCAACGATATCCAGGACCGCCTGGATCCCTTTGACAACGAGGCGTTCGACGCGAGCCCCATCGAGATGTACGCCGTCGCGACGGACATGCTCTTTGGAACTGCCGCATACCTGCCGGTCAAAAGCGCCGTGCTCGACCTCGACGCCGTGCGTGCCTCGACCTCGTTGCCGCTGGTGACGCCGCCGGTCGAGATTGACGGGCACAAATACGTCGACGGCGGCGTAGCCGATTCGGTTCCTATCGAGCATGTGCTGGAGGAGGCCGGCTTCGAGCGCGCGGTTGTCATTGTCACGCAGGACCGCTTGTACGAGAAAAAGCCCTACGAGTTTATGCCTGCCGCGCGCGCCCGCTATGCCGACTACCCCTACCTGCTCGAGGCTATCGAGACGCGCCACGACCGCTATAACCTCCAGCGCATGCACCTGTGGAAGTATGAGCGCGAGGGCCGCGCGCTGGTCATCGCTCCGCAAAAGCCGGTCGAGGTCGGCCATGTCGAGCATGATCCGGCAAAGCTTTTGGACCTGTATATTCAGGGTCGCCAGGAGGCAAAGCGTTTGCTCGCGGAGATCCAGGAGTTTGTTGAGCGCTAGCGCTGCAACGTCACGGCTCGTGGATGACATGTGCAGAAACTCTGGTCGGAGCCAAAATACCTGTTGACTCGGGCGGCGAGCGGGGTAATATGGACGGGTTACTTGCAGAGCCCCGTGAATCTCTGTAACAACACGTACTGTACATGGAGGAGTCTAAGTGATTTCGAAATCGACTCACTACGCCAAGCAGGGCGAGGTCCAGCGCAACTGGGTTCTCGTCGACGCCGATGGTGCTGTCCTGGGCCGTCTTGCCACCCAGATCGCAATGATCCTGCGCGGTAAGAACAAGCCCCAGTTCACGCCCAACAGCGACTGCGGCGACTTCGTTGTCGTCATCAACGCCGATAAGGTCCAGCTTACCGGTAACAAGGCCGACACGAAGACCTATTATCGCCACAGCGGCTACAACGGCGGCCTCAAGGCTGAGAGCTTCCGCCAGGCTATGGAGAAGCACCCGGAGAAGGTTATCGAGCGCGCCGTTCGCGGTATGCTGCCCAAGACCACCCTCGGCCGTGCCCAGATGACCAAGCTTAAGGTCTACGCTGGTGCCGAGCATCCGCACGCTGCCCAGAACCCCACGAAGATTGAGCTGGAGGCTTAAAGATGGCTGAGAACACCGTTGTCTACCAGGGTACCGGCCGTCGTAAGAACGCCGTCGCCCGCGTCCGTCTCGTCCCCGGCACCGGCAAGGTGACCATCAACAAGCGTGACGCCGAGCAGTATTTCGGCCGTCATCAGCTCGTTGAGAACGCCCTTGCTCCCTTCAAGGTGACCGACACCGCCGGTCAGTTCGACGTTATCGCTCTGTGCGATGGCGGCGGCATCTCCGGTCAGTCCGGCGCTCTGCGCCTGGGCATCGCTCGCGCTCTTCTGAACGCTGGCGACTACCGTGCTGACCTCAAGAAGGCCGGTTTCCTTACGCGCGATGCTCGCGTGGTCGAGCGCAAGAAGTACGGCCTCAAGAAGGCCCGCCGCGCTCCCCAGTTCTCCAAGCGCTAAGGTTTTATCTCCTTACGAGATACAATGTACAAGCGGGGCCTGCCGATTCCTCGGCGGGTCCCGCTTTTCTTTTTCGACTAGGGTGGGCGGTTGCATATCGCCTGCTAGGGAAGGAGCGATCCTATGCCCCAGAACATCTTCGGTACCGACGGCGTCCGTGGCGTCGCCAATGCCGACCTCTCGTGCGACCTCGCGTTTCGCCTGGGCCGCGCGGCGACCAAGTTCCTTGGCCCGGATATCTGCGTCGGCCGCGACACGCGTCTTTCGGGTACCATGCTCGAGAGCGCTCTGACCGCCGGCATCATGGCCGAGGGCGGCCGTCCGCACTGCTGCGGCGTCATCCCCACGCCTGCCGTGGCGCTGCTCACCGTCCAGAACGAGCTCGACGGCGGTATCGTCATCTCTGCTTCGCATAATCCGCCGGAGTTCAACGGCATCAAGTTCTTTAGCCGCAAGGGCATGAAGCTTCCCGATGCGGTCGAGGAGGAAATCAGCGCCTGGGTCATGTCCGAGGAAGCCATGGCTGCCGACACGCTGCCGACCGGTGCCGGCGTGGGCCACATCATCAAGATGAAAGACGCCCGCAAGGCATACGTCGACCACGCCATCGATACGCTTGATGGCCTGAGGCTCGATGGCCTGGTCGTTGCCGTCGACTGCGGTCACGGTGCTTCCTGCCAGACTACGCCCGCCGCGCTGCAGCGCCTGGGTGCCACGGTCCATGCCATCAACACCGATTACTGCGGCACCGACATCAATGTCGAGTGCGGCTCTACGCACCTCGAGCCTCTGCGCGAGCTCGTGCTGCGCACCCACGCCGATATCGGCCTGGCCCACGACGGCGACGCCGATCGCGTGCTGTTCGTGGACAGCGAGGGCAACGAGATCGATGGTGACTACATCCTGGCCATCTGCGGCTCCGACCTGGCTGCCCGCGGCAAGCTCGCCAACTCCGAGATCGTCTCGACCGTCATGTGCAACCTGGGCTTCTCCATCGCTATGAAGGAGCAGGGCTTTGAGATGGTCCAGACTGCCGTGGGCGACCGCTATGTTCTTGAGCGTATGCTCGCGGACGGCGCCGTCATCGGCGGCGAGCAGTCCGGCCACATCATCTTCCTGGAGCACAACACCACCGGTGACGGTCTGGTGACGGCTCTGCAGCTGCTGGCCGTGCTCAAGCGCACCGGTCGTACCCTCACCGATCTTGCCGGCATCATGAAGAAGTACCCGCAGGTACTCGTCAACGTGCATTCCGACAACAAGGCTGGTCTGGACGATTGCCAGCCCATCTGGGATGCCGTCGCTGCTGCCGAGAAGGAACTTGACGGCCGCGGTCGCATTCTGGTGCGTCCGAGCGGTACCGAGCCGCTGGTCCGCGTTATGGCCGAGGCCGAGACGCACGAGCTGACCCAGCGCGTTGTCGACGACATCGTCGAGGTTGTCAAGCGCGAACTTCCCTAATGGTCAAAAACGAGTGCCAAGTGGTAAACTGTTAAGGCTATTTTGGTCGATTGGTATGTCCGAGGGGGAGCATGTTCACTAAAGTCCTAAGGTCTTTTGGTATGCGTGGTCGAGTCCTTACGCTGGATGCTCCCATCTCGGGCGACGTCATTCCGCTTTCCGAGGTAAACGACCAGACATTTGCCACCGGCCTTTTGGGCCAGGGCGTGGCGATTCAGCCTACCGGCACGCGTGTGATTGCACCGGCTGATGCCAAGGTCGAGGCCATTTTTCCCACGGGACACGCTGTTGCGCTTAACACGGTCGATGGCCTAGACGTGCTCATCCACGTTGGCTTGGACACTGTTCAGCTTGAGGGCAAGCATTTTAGCGTGCATGCACAGGTGGGTGACATCGTCCATAAGGGTGACGTGCTCATCGAGTTCGATCGCGAGGCAATTGCTGCCGAGGGCTACGATGTGACGGTTCCCATCTTGGTGTGCAACTCCGTTGAGTTCTCGAGTATCAAGGGCTCCGTTGGTGCGCATGTCGAAGAGATGGACCAGCTCATCGTTGCTCGCGAGCGCTAGTAAGTGCACGTGGCCATTAGCCTACAATTCAAACACGTTTACGGAGGGCGCCCTTGAAAGAGGGCGCCCTCCGTGGCAAGATGGGATTTGTCCGAAGCTAAAAGGCTTTGGGTCACCGTGGACGGGCAGGGGCCTCGACGCGGCTAGACACGAGACACATACATTACGCGACCTCGCCCTGGTGGCCGCACACGTTGGTTGCGGCCGACGCGGGCCGCGGGCAAGTGCTTGTAAGGGGAGCCTTGCCTCTCTTGTACGAGAAAGGACGCGTAATGAAGATCATTAAAGCTAAAGACTACGAGGATATGAGCCGCAAGGCCGCCAATATCATCTCGGCGCAGGTTATCCTCAAGCCCGATTGCGTGCTGGGTCTTGCCACCGGCTCCACCCCGATCGGTGCCTACAAGCAGCTCGCTGCTTGGTACGAGAAGGGCGACGTCGACTTTGCCGAGGTCAGCACCTACAACCTGGACGAGTATCGCGGCCTTTCGCACGACGATCCCCAGAGCTATCACTACTTCATGCGTGAGAACTTCTTCGATCACATCAACATCGACCTGAACAACACGCATGTGCCCGACGGTTCCAACCCCGACGCCGCCGCTGCCTGCTCTGAGTACGACAAGATCGTCGCCGCCGCCGGTTACCCGGATCTGCAGCTGCTCGGCATTGGCAACAACGGCCACATTGGTTTCAACGAGCCCGATGACCACTTCTCCAAGGGCACGCACTGCGTCGACCTCACCGAGAGCACCATTCAGGCCAACAGCCGCCTGTTCGACAGCATCGACGATGTTCCCCGTCAGGCCTACACCATGGGTACCCAGACCATCATGTATGCCCGCATGATCCTAGTCGTCGCCAACGGCGAGGCCAAGGCTCAGGCCGTGCATGACATGTGCTATGGTCCGGTTACGCCCGCGTGCCCGGCTTCGATCCTGCAGCTGCACACCAACTGCGTTGTCGTTGCCGACGAGGCCGCCCTTTCGCTCTGCGAGTAGCGCGAATCCTGCATCTCGACATAGCCTTGCCTAAGGCCTCCGCTTTGCGGGGGCCTTTTTGTTATCCCTCTCCGCCCGCTTGACCAAAATCTTGCCGCAAGCTTGACGAATGCCGGATGCCCAACAGCTTGATTCATTCCATACCAGATTCTATGCAAAAATGCCACTAAAAGGTCGTAGACGGTAGCGGGTGCTAGGCGAGTTGAATGACATAGCTGAACCTTGTTCATCTGCGTTACACTGCCGCTTAGATGGGACAAGCTGACAAGCTCATTTACCTGCTTAAAGACCGATTAGTCGGGGGATTAATAACAATCGGCCCTCGCTGTACAAAAACTTGCCGCTTGCGTACCAAAAGACAACCTAGAACACAAGGTCGCTCTATTCATAGCGCGGCTTGTATGGTCTTGCGGTTACAGTGTCCATACGGTCGAGTTGAGGAGCGGGCATGGTAAACGATTTGGGCAGTATGGACGACCTCGAGCTGATGCCGCTGGGCGGTGGCTATATGGTGCGACGCGAACGCTTGATGAATGAGCTTCTCGCCAAGGGCCGAAAGGCCGGCATCGTGGTTCTCTATGCGCCTGACGGGTTTGGGAAGACCTCGGTGCTGCTGCAGTACACCCATGAGGTTAAATGCGACCCGACGCGAGGTCCCGTGCGGATTATCGAGGCCGATCGCGCCACTGGGCGCGAGGTGTTTATGCAGCTCGAGGTGGTCACCGAAGAACTCAAAGACAAACCGCACTCCCTGATTGCGATTGATAATGTGCCAAACCTCGATCAGCACGATACCGAAGACTTCATCGACAGGATTCGCGGCCTGCGCGCCATGGGGGTAGGGGTCTTTATTTCCTGCCGTCCTTCAAATCGTCAGCTGATTCATGGGCTGGGCGATTCGGTTAAGATCAATGCGCAGATGCTCAAGGTGCATGCCTATGAGTATTCGGCGTGGGCATCGGCGTTTTCGATCAGCACATCGCTCGACTTTTATCAGCTCACGCAGGGCGTGCCCGAACTCGTTTCGGCATTGCAGACAGGTCTGTATGGCCAAGGCGACGTAGCCGGCCTGCTCGAAAACGAGATTGTCAACGTGTATGGCGCGGCACTTGCCGATCTGGCTTCACTCGACAATAATGCGCTGTTTTGCGTGGCATGTCTCATGGTTTTGATGGGCGAGGGCAATATCGCAGAACTCGAGGCCTGTGGGGTGAGGCTGTCGATGGTCGACCAGTCCTACTTTGTACGCGACTACCCGATCTTTGGCTTGGATCCCGCCGAGCGGAGTTTTACGTGTCTGGGCACGGAGGATAACGGACGCTTGCGCTTGCGTAAGTTGGTGGCCGAGGTTCGCCCCGAACTTGTTCCGAGGGCGGCCCGGATTTTGCTTAAGGCGGGCCGATGCGATGCGGCGATGGGCCTGGCGGACGCCTTTTTGGACCGTGAAGCGGTCCTTGAACTTGCTGGGCAGTATGGGGTCGATCTGGCTCTGACGGGGCACGGGGCCGATATCTGCCGAGCAGCGCTGGGCACGATCGATGCCGACGATCCGGCTCCAGAGCCAACGCCTGCCGAGGCGCTCGGCGTATATCTGGCAGCGGTCAGCGTGTCCAATACAAAGCTTGCTCGCTATATGGCATCGGTCATCGAGCGCGGGGGCGAACGGGCGGCCTGTGAAATAGATCCTGTTTCATGGAGGGTAGCCCAGACACTGACGGCTGTTTGCTATGGGGACAACGGGCTTGGGCTTCCTACGAACCTGGCCGTGCCAGAAATCGAGACGTCCCACACCGCACTCGACATGTTGTCCGCGCATATCGAGGTCAAGCGATGCCTGGCCGAGCGGGGAGATGACGGCGGCGTTCTACAACAGCTCAAAACGAGCAGGGCCTACGACTGCGAGCTCGACATCGCGGGGATTGTTATACGGGCCGATAGCATGCTGGTGGAGCTCTTTGACGGGTCGTTTTCGGGAACCGACGAGCGCGACGACGAGATGGCGCTGGTGCGGGAGGCACTCGACGTGCGTGGGCTTAAGGCGATGGCTATCTGGGTGCGCATGGTGTTGGCGGCACGGCGGCTCCTTTCCGGCTTGCCGGTAACCGACGATGCGGCGTTCAACGAGCTCGATCGTTTTGCCGTGCGCATGCGCGACAATCAGATTCAGCTGTTTGGCCTGTTGCTAGAAGGCTGGCAGTCGCTGGCAGAGGGACGGCCGGTTAATGCAAAGTTCCGTGCGGTCCAAGTGCTCAAACTTGCCGAGGAGTCGATTGCGTACATGCGCGATAACGCATTGCTGCTGGAGCGCGCGGCATATCTACGTAACACCTCGATGGTTTCGGTGCGCGAGGAAGCGGAGCTACTCGATATAAGCCAGACGCAGGTTGGTGGCGCAGAAGCCTGGATGGTGGCGCTGCATTTGGCCTGTGCGGGCCGAGACAGCGACCTTGCGGCCTGGATGTCCATGAATCGCGCGGGGATTCTAGAGCCATCGTATCGGCTCTTTGCGCGCCTTGCCATGCATTGTCTGGGCGAGCCGGCGACCAGGATTCGCAAGAAGCTTCCCGTGCGCGAGCTGTCGCGGTACTCGCTGCGCGACGATTTGGAAGGGGAGGGCGAGCGCCTGTTCCAGGCCGGCGAGGTTGAAGCCGTTGATACCATTGACCATATCGAGATTCGCATGTTTGGTGCGTTTCGCGCCGAGCGCGACGGGTTTCCCATCACGGATAAGATGTGGCGCCGCAAGAAGGCGGCGACACTTGCCGAGCGGCTTGCGTTGGGCATGGATGCTATGGTCGACCGCGAGACAATCGCCATGGAGTTGTGGCCCCATGCCGAGTTTAACGCCGCGCGCAACAATCTGTATTCGACGGTATCGCGCTTGCGCTCGGCTTTGGGTCCAACGCCGGATGGCAAGTCGTGCGTGCTCATCCAAAATGAGTGCATAGGGCTCAACGGCGACTACGTTAAGACCGATGTAAGGCTCTTTGACCAGCTGAGCCGTGAGATCCTGGGAAACCGTATGGGTGCGAGAGGGCCTCACCTGATTGAGCTATGTCTTAAGGTTGAGCAGCTCTACGCGGGTCCGCTGTATGTTCCCACCGGTTGCAATCCCACGTTCTTTACGCGCTTGCGCCACATTATGCAATCCAAGTACATCGACTGCATGATAAGGGGAGCGAATGCCGCTCTTGAGGAAAATGACCTGCAATCGGCAATTTGGCTCGTGGAATCGGGGCTTCGCCAGGAGACGGCGCGCGAGGACATGGTTCGCTGCGCCATGCGCGTTTACGGCGCGGCGGGACGACGCCGCGATGTTGTCGAGTTATACAGCGGCCACATGCATCACCTGAGAGAACAGGTTCAAGGCGTGCCCGAGCCCGAGACAAGGCGTCTGTATGAGCGACTGGTCGAAGGCAGACTCAAACGCGTGCTTGTCGAGCGATAAAAAACGGGCGTCCGAATCAATCGGACGCCCGCAGACTTGCTCGGTATGACCAGCCTGTATTTAGACGAGCTTGATCTTCTCGATATCCTTGCGCGAGGACTCGCGATACAGCGAGAACTTGCGGCCGATGACCTGGACGACCTCGGCGTGGCAGCGCTCAGCGAGCTCTTCGGCGGCCTCGCGGGCGGAAAGACTGGAGCTATCGAGCACGGAGCACTTAACGAGCTCGTGCTTCTCCAGGTAGGCGACCGTCTGCTCGACGGTGCCCTCGTTGACATCGGACTTACCGATGATGATGGCGGGGTTGAGGTGATGGGCCATGCTGCGAAGCTGCTTGACCTGGGCTCCTGTCAGTGCCATGGGTTCTCGCTTTCTATGTATGGGGCGCCCCGCGACGGGGCCTTAATCTACGTGAGCTGTCCCACGATAGCGCAGGAACGGCGCGGTGTGGGGCGCGTTTGCCCAGTTCGCAAAGAATGCGGATGCCGAGGTGATGGGCGGCTCGGGCTGTGAACGGGCTACGAGCGGGATTCAGAGACCGGTTCCCATGCAATAAACGCCCAGCGAACCTTACGGATATGATCGAGCATATAGCGCCCCTGCGGCACGCCCTTGGAGCCCGGCTCACCGGCATGGGGGTTCTCAATCATGTGTTGAGCGATGTAGTCGCGCAGGCGGTCGATCTTATCCTCGTTGCCATGCTCGAGCATACGGGAAAAATCCGCCACGCCTGCCTCAAGGCTATCGAAGGTATCGCGACGAGGCGATTCAAAGTATGTAACCTGCGGCAACGCACCCATCTGAATGAGGATGTTGAAAGCGTACACAAAGCCATTGCTGCAGGTAACCGAGGCGCCGATAGCGTTCATCAAGTGCAGATCATAGCGCGGGCTGGAGTTAGCGACCATCGTGACAGCACAACGCCGACGAGCCGTTCGATCAAGCTTGGCAAGCGCGTCTTTTAGATTGGTCGTCGTAACCGACCGACTGGCAAAGGCAACATCCACCGCTTTCGCGACCGGTCCAACCAAATCCCAATCATCATCCCAAGCAAGCTCAAGCGGCGTAATGCGATTTTCGAGCCCATAGTACTCAATGCCAGCATCAAGCGTGCCCAACATAGCAGGGGAAAAGTCAGCAGCAATCACAGGATGCCCAGCCTGAGCAAGCGGAATGGCAATCGACCCAGCCCCACACCCCATATCGAGCACGGATTCACCAGGCTTTAACGCCAACAGCTTCATAAAGTCCCGGGCATACGGAGCAGTTTCAAGCGGCCGAAAATGCCGAGCCCGCTTATCCCACTCAAAAGAATCATCAGCCCGCCGCCGATCAGCTTGCAGACGTATCCATTCGCCATTCCAATCCGCAGAAAGCAGATCAGAACGAATCTCCCCATCAACCACGGGCCAACCTCCTAGCAACAAAAAAGCGACTCCTCCCAAAAGAAGAGCCGCAACCAGCATATATCAGAAAGAACCGTTCCAACGCCAAACCGCCATACCAGCAAAGTGGGGCAGAAGCGAAGCGACTGCCAAAGGGATAGAACCCAACCGAGGGCCCGTTGTGCGGGAGCCCCGGGGAGGGCAAATATATAAGGTCGATCGCGAGTTCCGCACGAGCCGGAGAGCACTTAATGTGCTCTCCGTGCGAGTCAGGACTGTCCGAGCAGGCGACCTTATATATTTGCCCTCCCCGGGGCTCCTCGCCAGTCCCCCTCAGCTAGTTCTTCAGCGAGTTCAGCGGCGCCGGGAATCGACCACCGCGGTGGGCAAGCACAGTGCCGGCGTTGGGGTTCACCGGCATGATGGGCGCACGGCCAAACAGGCCGCCGTACTCGACGCAGTCACCCACGCCCTTGCCGATGGCAGGAATCACGCGGACGGCCGTGGTCTTGTTGTTGATGACGCCGATGGCCATCTCGTCGGCGATGATGCCGGCGATGGTCTCGACCGGGGTGTCGCCGGGGATGGCGATCATGTCCAGGCCAACGGAGCACACGCAGGTCATGGCCTCGAGCTTCTCGAGCGAAAGCGCGCCGGCCTCGACGGCGGCGATCATGCCGGCGTCCTCGGACACGGGAATAAAGGCGCCCGAGAGACCGCCCACGCTGGAGCTGGCCATGACGCCGCCCTTCTTGACGGCATCGTTGAGCATGGCGAGCGCGCAGGTCGTGCCCGGGCCACCGCAGGTGCCCACGCCGATGATCTCGAGGATGCGCGCGACGGAGTCGCCGATGGCAGGCGTGGGAGCCAGCGACAGGTCGACAATGCCCTTCTCGACACCCAGACGATGGGCGGCCTCGCGGCTCATGAGCTCGCCGGCACGGGTGATCTTAAAGGCGGTCTGCTTAATCTTTTCGGCGACTTCCATCATCGAGGCGGAATCGGGCAGCGTCTCCAGGGCTGCGGCCATAACGCCGGGGCCCGAGACGCCTACGTTGATGACGGCGTCGGCCTCGCCACCGCCGTGGACGGCGCCCGCCATAAACGGGGAGTCCTCGACCATGTTGGCAAAGCAGACAAACTTGGAAGCGCCGACGGAATCCTGGTCGGCCGTGAGTTTAGCGGCATCGATGATAGTCTGGGCGGCCATGAGCACGGCATCCATGTTGATACCGGCGCGCAGGCTGGCGACGTTGACGCTGGAGCAGACGCGGCTCGTGGTGGCGAGCGCCTGGGGGATGGACTGGATAACGCGGCGATCGGCGTCGCCGATGCCCTTCTGGACGAGTGCGGAGAAGCCGCCCAGGTAATCGATGCCGAGTGTCTCGGCCGCGCGGTCGAGGGCGTGCGCGATGGGGGTGAGGTCCTCATCCTTGCAGCACGCGGCGATCTGCGCCACCGGGGTGACGGAAACGCGCTTGTTGACGATGGGGATACCGTACTCGCGCTCGAGGTTCTCGGCGGTCTCGACCAGATGCTCAGCCGTGTGCGTCACGTGGTCGTAGATCTTCGTGCACATGCGGTCGAGGTTCTCGTCGCCGCAACCCATGAGCGAAACACCCATGGTGATGGTCCTGATGTCGAGGTTCTGCTCCTCAACCATGCCGCGGGTTTCCGCGATTTCTGCAGGCGTGATCGCCATCCTTGCGCTCCTATCTGCCAAAACGAGCATAGTCTTATCTATTCTAACGTGCCGCACGTGCCAAGTGGCGCGTGCGGCACGTTTTAGTGCTCGGTTGTTTCCGTTGTGTTACTGCCCAAAGACCTCTTCGGCAATGCGCGCGCTTTCGGCGGCATCCTTGGCGTAGTAGTCCGCGCCGATCTGCTTGGCGTATTCGGGGGTGAGCACGGCGCCGCCTACGATAATCTTGACGCCCGGAACCTCGGCATGGAGCAGCTTGATGGTCTCCTCCATGGCGACGACGGTGGTGGTCATAAGCGCCGAGAGGCCGACGAGTTTGATATCGCGCTCCTTGACGGTCTTGAGTACCTCCTGCGGATCGACATCGCGGCCCAGGTCAAAGACGGTGTAGCCGTAGTTGTCGAGCAGCATTTTGACGATGTTCTTGCCAATATCGTGGATGTCGCCCTTGACGGTGGCCACGCAGATCTTGCCCTTGTCGGCGATCTCGCCGGCGGGCATCAGGCGCTTGATGGTGTCGAAGCCCACGCGTGCGGCTTCGGCCGAGGCCATAAGCTGCGGCAAGAAGAACTTGCCCTGGTCAAAGAGGACGCCAACTTCGTCGAGGGCGGGGATAAAGTGATTGTTGATGAGGTCCATGGCGTCGTGGTCTGCCAGCAGACGCTCGGTCTCGGCAGCGATTTCTCCCTTGCGGCCCGAGACGACCATGCGACGAATCGGGTCGTCGTTGCCGACGGTGCCGGCGGTGCCAGCAGCGGGCACGGTGTCGGTCGATGCGGCCTGAGCTGCTGCCGGGTTGGCGGCGATCTTATACGGATCGGTCCAGCCGGCATAGCGCTCGATGTATCCGGTCGAGCCCTCGTCCTCAACGCTCAGGACGCGATAGCTGTAGACGGTGTCCATAAAGCGCTTGGAGCCCGGGTTCATGATGGGGGCATCGAGGCCCGCGCCAAAGGCGGCGGCCAAAAAGACCGAACCCAGCAGCGGGCGAGCGGGCAGGCCAAAGCTGATGTTCGACACGCCGAGCGCGCATTTGACGCCCAGGCGCTCCTTGCACAGGGACATGGCGCGCAGGATCTGCTCGGCCTGGCGTTGATTGGTCGAGGCGGTCATGACCAGGCAGTCGATGAGGATACGGTCCGGGCCGATGCCGTAGCGGGCGGCCTCGGCCACGATGCGTTCGGCGATGGCAAAGCGGGCCTCGGCGGTATCGGGGATGCCGCCTTCGTCGAGCGTAAGGCCGACGACGTTGGTGCCGTAGTGGGCGACCAGTGGAAAGATCTCATCCATGATCTGCTGTTTGCCATTGACCGAGTTGATGATGGGCTTGCCGGCGTAGCGGCGCACGGCTGCCTCGACGGCTGCGGGGTCGGTGGAGTCGATCTGCAGCGGCAGCAGCGTGGAGCCCTGGAGCTGCTCGGTCGCCTGTTGGATGATCTTGACCTCGTCGATCTCGGGCAGGCCCACGTTGACGTCCAGGATGTCGGCGCCCTGCTCCTGCTGGCTGATGCCCTGGCTCACGACGTAGTCAAGGTCACCGTCGCGCAGGGCTTGCTGCAGGCGCTTTTTGCCGGTGGGATTGATGCGCTCGCCGATGACGGCGATCTTGTGACCGTCACAGGGAAGGTCCACGACCGTCTGGGCGCTCGTGACCGACATGCTGGGCTTGCGGTGGTGCGGGCTGGGCGTGTGGTTATCGATAAGCGTGCGCAAGGCGGCCATGTGCGCCGGCGTGGTGCCGCAGCAGCCGCCCACGACGCTCACGCCGTCCTCAATCATGCCGGCGACGGCCTCGGCGTATTCGGGTGCCTGGATGTCAAAGACGGTATTGCCGTCATCGTCCACGCGGGGCAGTCCCGCATTGGCCTGCACCATAACGGGCTTGTCGGTGACGATGAGCATGCGAGCGGCGAGTCCTCGGAGCTCGGCCGGGCCCTGGCTGCAGTTGATGCCCAAAACGTCGGCGCCGATGGCGTCGAGGGTGATGGCGGCGACCTCGGGGCTCGTGCCCAAGAAGGTGCGGCCATCTTCCTCAAAGGTCATGGTGGCAAAGACGGGCAGGTCGGAGTTCTCGCGGCAGGCGAGGACCGCCGCCTTGATCTCGGCAAGGTCAGTCATGGTCTCGATAATAAAGAGGTCCACGCCCGCATCGACGCCGGCACGCACTTCCTCGGCAAAGAGGTCATAGGCCTCGTCAAAGCTGAGGGTGCCTAAGGGACGAAGCAACGCGCCGATGGGGCCGATGTCACCGGCGACGTAGCGGGCGCCGGCCTCGCGGGCACAGGCGACGGCCGCGGCAAAGACGTCTGCCACGGTGGCGGTACCGTCGAGCTTGTGGGCGTTGGCGCCAAAGGTGTTGGCGGTGATCACGTCGCAGCCGGCCTCGACGTACTGTCGCTGAATGTCGGTAATGACCTGGGGCTCCTCAAAGTTGAGCAGCTCGGGCAGGGCTCCGGCCTTCATGCCGGCCGCCTGCAGCATGGTGCCCATGCCGCCGTCGAACAGCAGATGCCCCGTGCCCTCGATGGCCGCACGCAGGCGATCGTCCTTAATGCGCAGATCGTCGATCGTGCGCGTCTTGTACGTGGCACCGTTGCGACGTGCGGCATCAACGGGTGCCGCCAATGCAGTGCCGTCAGAATCATGAGTGATAAGCGGAGTAGACATCGATGGCTCCTAATGGCTGGAATAGCAGGTGGTGTGGGCGGCGTGGAAGCGGCAGTGCTCACGCATGCGGCAGATATTGCAGGTGGGGCGGCTCTGGGCGTCGTGGACCTCGCCGTCAAACAGACCGATCACCGCGGTCACGCTCTTGGTGGGCATGAGCAGGCTGGTGGGGGTAACGGTAAGCCCGATGAGCCGTGTGGCGTTGAGCGCAGCCACGATTGAGCGCTGGGCCGAGAGCGGGCAGTCGCCGTAGCCAGGACTAAAGCGCCAGTTACCGGCGAGCCCGTGTGCAGCGGCCGCAGCCTTGACCTGCTGGTCCATCTGCTCGACGGCGGCTTCTACATAGGCAGAGCATGCGGCGTCGAGCACGGCTCCCTCCAGGGGCTGCTGGGCTCCCGTGGTACGCAGGCGGCGCTCGGCGTCCATGCCGAGGGTGCATGCCATGAGCGCGGCAAAGCGGGCGTCTTTGAGATGTCGATAGATGTCGCGACCGCGCAGCTCAACGTTGGTGCCAACCAGACGGATGCTGGGCTCGCCCTGCTCGTCGACGCCCGTGGCATCGACGGCAAACACGCGGCGCACGCCACGGGGCTCAATGTCCAATTCCAGACGCTCGACCACAAGCTCAATACGCTGCGACAGCTCGGGCTCAATCTGCTGGCCGCCGTAACCCAGATACCGCAGCATCTCGGCACGGTCGACACGGGGATGGTGCGCGGCATCGACACGGTAGAGCGCCGGCGACGCAAGGTCGGCCGGCACTTCGACAGCGGTTGTATCGATGTGCGGTTTTTCCATTACCCCAGGCGCTCCATAATGGTCGCGGCGATCGCAGGACGATTCATAGTGTACAGGTGCAGACCGGCGGCACCGTGCTCCTTGAGGTCGCAAAGCTGACGGGCGGCATAATCTACACCGGCTGCCTGCAGGCTCTCGGGGTCGTTCTCGTACTTGGCGAGAATCTTGATGACGGGGGAGGGCAGTGACGCGCCGCACATAAAGACCATGCGGCTGATCTGCGACTTGCCCATAAACGGCATGATGCCCGCGGTAATGGGCACGGTGATGCCGGCCTTGTCGGCAAGCTCGCGAAAACGATAGAAGCACTCGTTATCAAAAAAGAGCTGCGTCACAAAGAAGCTCGCGCCGGCGTCCTGTTTTTGCTTGAGGTGTTCGACCGAGAGGTTGAGATCCTCGCAGGCAATGTGGCCCTCGGGGTAGGCTGCGGCACCCACGCAAAAGCCGGCGTCGACGAGCTCGGGGATGAGGTCGCGGGCGTAGGCGTAGTCGGAGGCGGGCTTGTCGTCCTCGGTCGCGCCGGCAGGGAGATCGCCACGCAGGGCCAGGATGTTTTCCACGCCGGCGGTGCGGTACTCATCGATCTTGGCGGCGATATCGGCGTGGGTACGGCCCACACAGGTGAGGTGCGCCACCGAGGGCGTATCGAATTCGCTCGTAATCATATGCGCGATGGGGGCGGTGGTGGCGCCGTTGCCCGAGCCGCCAGCCGAGCAGGTGACCGAGACAAAGCTCGGCGAAAGCTTGCACAGATTGCCTGCCACTTCGCGAGCCGTGTCGAGGGTAAGCTCGCCCTTGGGCGGGAACATCTCAAACGAAACGGGTGCAGTGCCCTGGGATGCTGCCTGCTTAAAAACCTCGTCGACGCGCATATCGTGCTCCTTTAGATATTTAGTGCGATGTATTGTAAGGATTCTACAGCACCACTGTGTCACGGTGGAGTTTTACTCGCTATTTAGGGATACCAATCAAAGATGCCTTGCTATCGGCATTCCCTATAGCAGAGCGGTCAATCTAGGATGGGGCTATAAAGACTGGTATCTGATGCGAAATACCAGTTAATAGAGCCCCATCCCAAATTGACTACCCTTAAACCATGGGGAGAGGTCTGCAATTTATACAGTTGATTGGCTGTTGAGGGCGGCAACGCCGCCGCGATGCGGTAACCTCATTGATTGGTTTCGTGACAGCAACATAACGGTAATGTTGCGGAAACACGACGAGCCTAATCTATGACTCGTTCGTTAGTAATCAACACCGCTTCTCACGCGGTGCCGATACGAAGGGAGTTCCGTATGGCCGAACTTACTGACCGCTTCGGGACCATGGTGTTCTCTGAGGAAGTCATGAAGGACTACCTCCCCAAGGACATTTGGAAGCGCCTTGCTGCAACCCTCGAGGACGGTGAGCCGCTCGACCTGGATGTGGCCAACGCCGTTGCCCACGCCATGAAGGTCTGGGCCATCTCCAAGGGCGCGACGCACTACGCGCACTGGTTCCAGCCGCTTTCGGGCATTACTTCCGAGAAGCACGACAGCTTCCTCGAGCCCAACCACGACGGCACCGCCATTACCAAGTTTACGGGCAAGAACCTCATCCAGGGCGAGCCGGACGCCTCCAGCTTCCCCAACGGCGGCCTGCGTGCCACCTTCGAGGCCCGTGGCTACACCGCTTGGGATCCCACCAGCCCCGCATTCATTAAGGACGATGTCCTGTGCATCCCCACGGCTTTTTGCTCCTACACGGGCGAGGCCCTGGACAAGAAGACTCCGCTGCTGCGCTCCATGACCGCACTCTCGCGTGAGTCCAAGCGCGTTTTGGCGCTGTTTGGTAAGACCCCCAAGAAGGTCGTTCCTTCCGTGGGCGATGAGCAGGAGTACTTCCTGATCAAGAAGGACGCTTACCGCAAGCGCAGGGACCTGGTCATCACCGGGCGCACCCTCTTTGGTGCTGCTCCCTGCAAGGGCCAGGAGCTCGAGGAGCACTACTTTGGCGCTATCCGCCCCACCGTCTCGTCCTATATGAAGGACCTGGACGATGAACTGTGGGCGCTTGGCATTCCTGCCAAGACCAAGCACAACGAGGTCGCTCCCTGCCAGCATGAGCTCGCCCCTGTCTACGGCGAGGTCAACGAGGCCATCGACCAGAATCTGGTCATGATGGAGAAGATGAAGCTCATCGCCTCCCGCCACGACTTGGTCTGCCTGCTGCACGAGAAGCCCTTCGAGGGCATCAACGGTTCGGGCAAGCACAATAACTGGTCGCTTGGCACCGAGTCCGAGAACCTGCTTGACCCGGGCGACACTCCGCTCGATAACCTGCAGTTCATCGTCTTCCTCACCGCGGTGATCGAGGCCGTCGATAACTATCAGGAGCTCTTGCGCGCCTCCGTTGCCTCGGCCGGCAACGATCATCGTCTGGGCGCCAACGAGGCTCCTCCGGCGATTATGTCCATCTTCCTGGGCGACCAGCTTACCGAGGTTGTCGAGAAGATCATCGATGGCAAGGCTTCCGTCCATGCCACGCGCGGCGTGCTCGACCTGGGCGCCGATACCCTGCCCAAGCTGATGCAGGACAACACCGACCGCAACCGCACCTCCCCGTTTGCCTTCACCGGCAACAAGTTCGAGTTCCGTGCCTGCGGCTCCGAGCAGAACGTCTCCGACTCCAACCTGGTGCTCGATGCCGCCGTGGCCAAGTCGCTCAAGTCCTTCGCCGACGCACTCGAGGGTACGCCCGAGGATAAGTTCCAGGACGCCGCGCTCGAGTACTGCAAGAAGGTGCTGACCGATCACCAGCGCATCCTGTTCTCCGGCGACGGTTACTCCGACGAGTGGCCCATCGAGGCCGAGAAGCGCGGCCTTGCCAACAACAAGACCACGGCCGACGCTCTTCCCGCCTTTGTTTCCGATAAGGCCATTGCGCTCTTTGAGGAGACGGGTGTCCTGACCCGCGCCGAGGCCCAGTGCCGCTATGACTGCAAGCTCGAGAAGTACAACAAGCTCATGAACATCGAGGCTACCACGATGGTTCGCGAGGCGCGTCGTACCTATCGCCCGGTCATTACCGCCTATGCTACCAAGGTCGCTAAGGGCCTTGAGACTATTCGTGCCGCCGGTGCTGAGGCCGCCATGCAGTGCGAGCAGAACACGCTCAACAAGCTCTGCAACGGTATCACCGCCATCAACGACTCCATCAAGGCGCTCGACGCCGTACATCAGAAGGCCGAGGCTCTCGATGGCCAGGAGCAGGCCAACGTGTACGCGCACGAGGTCGTTCCCGCTATGGATACGCTGCGTGCTGCCGTGGACGCCATGGAGGAGATCGTGGCCGCCGACTACTGGCCGGTCCCGACCTACGACGACATCCTGTTCTACGTGTAGAGCGTAACTGACATATCGTCACGGTGTTGAGCCGGGGTCCGCATCGCGCGGGCCCCGGCTATTTGTTTGCGAAGGACGCTTTGGATCCCGCTTTGCAACTGATTCGCCCACACAATAAGGGGTCGTGGGCAAAAAACGTCAAATATGAGTACTGTCACAAGCCCTGTAGCATTATCTTTTTGCAAAATATGCAGTGTTACGCAACATATGTCCAAGTACTTAGCTGATAAATGCCTGCAATTCCTCCGCCGTAGGACGCCTTGTGTCCAAATCGCCTTCTGATGGCATGAAATCGCTGTTACTAAATTGGTAACAGTACTCATATTTGCTATTTTTTGTCCACGGGCCCTTGGATGACAGTGTGATTTTATGCCTTCGGGGTTCGAATCCCGGCGTATGGGTAGCAAAAAGCCCGTCACCGAATTGGTAACGGGCTTCTCAGATTCTGTGGTGCCCCCAGCGGGATTCGAACCCGCGATATCCACCTTGAAAGGGTGGCGTCCTTGGCCGCTAGACGATGGGGACAGCGGGAAAGAGTATAGCAGACTTTTTTGCCGGCGCGTATATCGTTGGCAAACTGGAAAACCACCACAAAGGTACCTGTCCCCTTTGTGGTGGTTGGGGCGTTAGGGGAGGAGCTTCATGGCGGCGTCGTGGGCGGCGTGCTCGTAGGTGTCGTCGAGGGGTTTGAGCGGCAGCAGAGCGTTGGCCTGTGCGTCGCCGCGGCGCTCGAGGGCGTGGGCGATCAGCCAGTCGGCGAGCTCGGGGTTCTTGGGCAGTGCCGGTCCATGCAGGTACGTGCCGATGACGCCCTTGTAGATGAGGCCCTCAAAGCCATCGTCGCCGTTGTTGCCGGTACCCGTGACGACGGACGTTCCGAGCGGCGTGGCCTCTGCATCGAGCAGGGTACGGCCGCCGTGGTTCTCGAATCCCACAAAGGGCTCGGGTGCCAGGTCGGTCTTGACGGCGACGTTGCCGATCAGGCGGTCGGAGCCGCGTGCGGTTTCGGCGGCAATGACCCCCAGACCCTCGATGCGATCCTCGCCCATATAGTACGAACGGCCGAGCAGCTGATAGCCGCCACAGATGGCAAGCAGCGAGCCGCCATCCTCAACATAGGCCGCGACCTTGTCTTTTTGGGCGAGCAACTCGTGTGCCACGGCTAGCTGGTCGCGGTCGGAGCCGCCGCCCATCATGACGATATCGGCATCGGCCAAATCAAGCGTCTCGCCCATGCGGACCTCGTCCACGCGCACGGGAATGCCACGCCAGGCGCAGCGGCGCTCGAGCGCGATAACATTGCCGCCGTCACCGTAGAGGTTAAGGGCATCGGGATACAGGTAGACGATGCGCAGGGGACGCGAAAGCTCGACCGGCGCGATGCCGACAGGAAGAGCGCTGCCGTCGGCACGGACTACGGCGCGGGCAGCAACCGTGGCTGCATCGGCACCCTTCAGCCCGTCGAGTTCTTTGACCAGCGGCGGGAAGGCCGTGTAGTTGGCGACGGCGTAGAAGGTGTCATCGGCGGCCTCGTCTGCCACGGCACCGATCGCCTGCGCGATGTCCGAGATAATCGCGGCATCGATGCCGGCGTACTTGAGGCGTACCTGCATGTCGTGCGCACGCGTGCCTCCGGCAAAGGCGACAAGACCCGGCGTGTCGGCGATGCGCTCGAAGTCGACATCGTAGATCCACGAGACATCGTGGCCGTCGGCATCGTTATCGTTTAGGAAGAAGGCGCAGAGCCTGCCACCTGCCGTTTTAATGGACTGGATCTGGCGATCGAAGCCCACGGGATTCTTGGCCAGGTTGGCCTCGACGGTGCGGCCGGCAATATCCCAGCGGCCCATGCGTCCGCCGGCGGGCACGTAGGCATTAAGCGTGGGCTGCAGGTGCGCCGCGTCCACGCCCAGCTCGTGCGCCGCAAAGAAGGCGGCGGCGACGTTATAGACCATGTACAGGCCGTTGTAGCGCGTGGCGATGTGCACGGCGGGCGCGTTGGCCTCAGGTCCAAAGGCCAGGTCAAAGCCGTAGCCGTCGCAGCCGAGCTCAACGCCCGTCACGCGGCGGAGCAGCGCGGGGCGACCCCAGCCGCACGAAGGGCAATGATAGGCGCCCAGCTGTCCGTACTGCACATAGTCGTATTCCAGCGGGGCGTTGCACTGCGAGCAAAAACGCGAGTCGCTAATGCGGTCGGACTCGGTGCCCGTGGCGCCGTCGATGCCAAAGGCGATGCTTGCATTGGGAACGCGCGCGGCGATTGCGGCACAAAGCGGGTCGTCTGCGTTGTAAATGAGCGTCGTTGCCGGAGAGAGCTCCAACGCATGGGCGATGACGTCTTGGGTATGGTCGATCTCGCCGTAGCGGTCTAGCTGGTCTCGGAACAGGTTGAGCAGCACAAAGTACGTCGGTTTGAGCTTGGGCAGAACGCGTACGGTGTAGAGCTCGTCGCACTCAAAAACGCCCACGCGCTTGCCGCTGGCCGTTCGCTTAAGGTTGCCGCGCGCCTCGAGCAACGCGCCCACCACGCCCGGCTCCATGTTGTTGCCAGCACGGTTGCACACCACGGTGGCGCCGCTGGCGGCAACGGCGTCGGCGATGAGGTTGGAGGTGGTGGTCTTGCCATTAGTACCGGTAATCACCACGCTGCGGTCGACAAGGCCGGCGAGGTCGCTCAGCAACTCGGGGTCGATCTTCATGGCGATGCGGCCGGGGAGTACGCCGCCCTGGCGCTTAAGGATAGAGCGCAGCCCCCAGCGGGCGATATCGCTCGAGGTGCAGGCGAGAGATGAGCGGAAGTTCATGAAGTCGTTCCTAACGTGAATGACATGGTCGGGGCGATCGCGTCGCTAAAAGCCGTAGCGGCGCGCAAATTCCTGGGCAAGCTGCGACACGTCTTCGCAGGCATTGGCCCAGGGGGCAAAGTCTGGAGTGTCCGAGATGATGCCGTCCGCTTCCCAAACGGCCTGGTGCGAAAGATCCCAGGGATCGCGTGGCTCGGGCCGGCAGGGAAGGTACGGTGTCTGGTACATGGGATTCAGCAAGAAGAACGCGCCGCCCTCGCAGCGGTTAGCGAACTCACGCAGCGCACGCGTCGCCGGGCGCATCTTGTTCGTTTTGAACAGCAAGATCGTGCGGGCGAGCAGGTACCAAGGAGAGTTCTCGAGTGCATCGGCTCCCATCTGCTCCTCGAGCTGGTGGGCCAGGGCAAAAAAGCCGTCCTGGTCTTCTAGGCGGGCGAGGGCGAGCAGCACGGTGCCGGCGGCCCGGGTGGGATAGCCTTCCGCCTTAAGAACGCGGCGAGCATAGTTGGCGGCGGCGCGGTAACGAGCGCTCGCCATGCACAGCTGCGAGATGGCCTCGAGTGTGTGAAGCCACCCGATAAGAGCCGGCTCGCTCACGGTAAGGTCTGCTGCGGTGACACCGTCGGCCAAAACATTATTGGCCCAGTAGTGCGGGGCTTCCATGTCGAACCCGGGCACGCTTTGCTGCAGGTAATCGGCCGTGGTCGCCTCGAGCTTCATCAGGTCACCCAGGCAGGCGTCAACGGGCGTGTCGGCCAGGATGATGGCGAGCAGCTGCGCGTCGACGGCCAGCGCATCGACGCGGACGATCTTGAGCAGCTCGTCGCGCATGTCGTCGAACAGGCGGTTGCGCGTCTGCTCAAACTCCTCGTCGCTGCCCATGTCCTCGATGCGATGGAGCTCGTCGAGCAGGTGGCGATGAACGCTGGCATAGGACAGCAGTGCCTGGGCATGCTCGGCCTGCGCATACTTTTGAGGATTCGCGCTAATGTCGTTATGGACAAGCTCGCGTGCTGCATCGGTGAGCTCGGGGTGCGACGCCAGATAGGTGCGCTCCAGGTAGGCGGGGATGTAGACGCTCGGATCCATTAGAGGTCCCCTCCCTTAAATGGAAGCCCCTGCTCGGCCGCGCGCAGGATGCGCTCGTCGATCTGGGAGCGCACGATGTCGTTGGTGGCGATCCAGGCGGCAAAGCTGGCGTTGTCGGGGGCGCCCAGGCCCTCCTGCAGTACCGGCGTCGCCTCGGACAGCGCAAGGACAAGCTCGTCGGTGGAGCCTGCACCCACGTTGACGCGGGCATAGACGCCATCGGGAAACTCGGTTTGGAAGTAGAGCGCCTCGGCTGCGTGCGGACACGAGCGCGCAAGGATGCGCAAGTAGTGCTCGGCGCCCTCGTAGTCCAGCTCGCGCCAAGCAGCGCTCATCAGCGCGATGAGCGTCCATGGGTCCAAGTCACGCTCCGCATCTTTGGGGCGGCGGCGCAGCGGGGTATTCGCGAGGTACGGCACGGAGTGAGCGGAGCGAAAGCGCTTGAGCTCCTCGGCGGGGTATTCGAGTTTTGCCATGGCGAGCATCGCGGTGTGGCGGACACCAGCGGGGTCGTTGGGCGCAAAGTCCAAGCTGCGATTTGCGGCTTCGAGCGACATGCGATAGCGGCCGCTAATGAGGGCGCGCGATGCCAAGGCGGCAAGCCAGCGCAGATAGGGGCGGCGCGTGAGGTCGCCAGCGGCCTCGCGCTCGTAGGGGTCCTGAGCCGAGGCGATCTTGAGCGCCAGGTCATGCTCGACTTCATCGCACTTGGACACCAGGTACTGTACGTATTCCTCGTTGGATTCGGCGGTGAGCGCCGTCAGCATGCGCTGGGCATCCCAGTTGGTCGGATCGAGCGCGGCTGCCTCGCGGAGCATGTTCTCGGCTGCGGCTTCTTCTTGCTCTGCCTGGGCGTCGTCGGGGATAAAGGGGATGCGGTAGTCGACAGCCTCGACCACCTTGGCAATGAGGTGCCCGGCGCGGTCGCGGTCGTGCACGATGAGCGGTGCAGGGTTGCGGGTGAATTGTTCCATCAGACGCTCTACGGCGGCACCGTCGGTGAGCGGGATATTGTCGCGGCGCAAGGCCTCAAGAACGAGGCGATGGCAATCCTCTTGAATGGGATCGAATGCCATGGGGCCTCCTTTGCTGCGGTTAGGGTTCAAATGTCTCTATATAAGGTTCTAGTTTACCCGCATATGGCACACCGGGGGTGCCGCACTTGGACTTGCACCTTTGCACCACGAAGACGGATGTCGCACAAATGTCGGCACCTTGGACGACCGAGTGGTATCACGGTGCCGCAAACGGTCGATTTTTGGCGGCGAACGGGGCACATTTTGGAGGAGCACCGTCCTGCCCGGGATATGTGGTCAACCTTGATAAAACGTTTGCCCAGCTTGGGAGTATGAATGCCCCACAAGGGTCTTCAGGGATAGAAAAAACGTTTCATCATTGTCGGCTTTAGGTGAATAACTGACCAACCAGAACGGTAGAATAGTGTTTGTCTGAGCGTTGAGACGTTTGGACATCGCGCATTGTCATCGCCGGCAACGCGCAAAACGGTCCTAACGGAGCCAATCGGGTGCTCCGTTATATACGCAAGTCTAAGAGGGGCTTGTTTAGGAGGCACAGTATGGGACGTTTTACCAATCCTCGCGATCTGTACTTTGGTGAGGGCGCTCGCCACGAGGTGAAGAACCTCAAGGGCAAGAAGGCCATCATCGTTTCTGGCGGCAGCTCCATGCGCCGCGGCGGGTTCCTGCAGGACGTCGAGGCCGACCTCAAAGAGGCCGGCATGGAGGTCAAGCTGTTCGAGGGCGTCGAGTCCGACCCGTCCATCGAGACGGTCATGAAGGGCGCCGAGGCCATGCGCGAGTTCGAGCCCGACTGGATTATCGCCATCGGCGGCGGCTCGCCCATCGATGCCGCTAAGGCCATGTGGGTCTTCTACGAGTATCCCGAGGAGTCCTTCGACAACATCATCCAGCCGTTCAGCTTCCCCGAGCTGCGTCAGAAGGCTCATTTCTGCGCCATCTCCTCTACCTCCGGCACCGCTACCGAGGTCACCGCGTTCTCCGTCATTACCGACTACGCCAAGGGCATCAAGTACCCGCTGGCCGACTTCAACATCACCCCTGATGTCGCCATCGTCGATCCCGAGCTCACCTACACCATGCCCGCCAAGCTGTGCGCCCACACCGGCATGGATGCTCTGACCCACTGCATGGAGGCCTACGTTTCCACCTGCGCCTCTATGTTCACCGACGCCAACGCCCTGCACGGCATCCGCGAGATCGTCGAGTGGCTGCCCAAGTCCTATGCTGGCGACCATGAGGCCCGTCAGCACATGCACGAGGCTCAGTGCATCGCCGGTATCGCCTTCTCCTCGGGCCTGCTCGGCATCGTTCACTCCATGGCTCACAAGACCGGTGCTGCCTTCGAGAACGGCCACATCATCCACGGTGCTGCTAACGCCATGTACCTGGGCAAGGTCATCCAGTGGAACTCCAAGGATCCCCGTGCTGCCGAGCGCTACGCTTATGTGGCCAAGGAGATCCTGCACCTTCCCGGCGAGACCAACGAGGAGCTCATCGCTGCGCTCGTCCAGAAGATTCGCGACCTCAATGACCAGCTCAACATTCCGCAGTCCATCAAGGATTACGCGAATGGTGGCGTGAAGGTCGACGCCGAGAACCCGCAGATGGTTTCCGAGGAGGAGTTCCTCGCCAAGCTGCCCGAGATCGCTGCGAACGCCGAGACCGACGCCTGCACGCCCGAGAACCCGCGTGAGACCAAGGCTGCCGACTTCGAGAAGATCCTCAAGGCCTGCTACTACGACACCGACATCGATTTCTAATCGACTCTTGTTATCGTAACGAGGGGCTCCGCACGTATCCGTACGGAGCCCCTTTCTTTTTTCTTTTAGAGAATGGGATAGTTATGGCTGCAATTTTCAATAGCCCCAGCAAGTACATCCAGGGTCCGGACGAGCTCGCCAAGCTCGGCTCCTATGTCGAGCCGCTCGGCGCTAAGGCCCTCGTCATCGTGACGCCTTCGGGCAAGAAGCGCGTCGGTGCCAAGATCGAGGGTGGTTTTGCCGAGGCTAAGGCCGAGTTGCTGTTTGAGGACTTTAACGGCGAGTGCTCCAAGAGCGAGGTCGATCGCCTGGTTGCGCTCGCGCGCGACAACGGCTGCGACATCATCGTCGGCGTCGGTGGCGGCAAGATCCTCGACACCGCCAAGGCCGTCGCCTACTACCTGGAGTCCCCGGTCATCATTTGCCCCACCATCGCTTCGACCGATGCCCCGTGCTCGGCGCTCTCCGTGCTCTATACCGATGACGGCCAGTTCGATAAGTACCTGTTCCTTAAGGCGAACCCCAATATCGTTCTTATGGATACGACGGTTATCGCGGCGAGCCCGGTACGCCTGACGGTGGCAGGTATGGGCGATGCGCTCGCAACCTACTTTGAGGCCCAGGCGACGCACGATGCCGACGGTGGCACCTGCGCTGGTGGCAAAGGCGGCATGGCCGGTCTGGCGCTTGCCAAGCTCTGCTACGAGACGCTTATGGCCGATGGCGTCAAGGCCAAGGTCGCGCTGGAGAAGGGTGCGCTCACGCCTGCCGTCGAGCATATCATCGAGGCCAATACGCTGCTTTCGGGCATTGGCTTTGAGAGCTCGGGCCTTGCTGCTGCTCATGCCATCCACAATGGCCTGACGATGCTGCCCGAGTGCCACGGCATGTATCACGGCGAGAAGGTCGCCTTTGGCACCATCGTTCAGCTGGTACTCGAGGATGCTCCGACTGAGAAACTCGAGGAAGTCTTGGGCTTCTGCATTGAGCTGGGCCTGCCGGTCACGATGAAGGAACTTGGCGTTGCCGAGCTTACGCGCGAGCAGGCCATGATTGTTGCCGAGGCCGCCTGCGCGCCCGATGACACCATGTGCAACATGCCGTTTGAGGTGACGCCCGAGATGGTCGCAAACGCCATCCTGGGTGCCGACGCGCTGGGTCACTACTACCTTATGGATGAGTAAATCAAGCTAAGGAAGGGGCAAAGCCAGCAGACGGCTTTGCCCCTTTTTGCTATGGTGCAAACCAACCTGACCCCATCGCACCAAGTTGGTGCAAAGGGGTCAGGTTACTTTGCACCAATCGTTGTTTGATGAAGGGCGGATTCTCGTATGGCGCTTCCTATGGTTTACGGCGGTCCCGGTCGGTATGTTCAGGGGCCGGGCGAACTTTCGCGTCAGGGCAGGTATTTGTCATGGTTGGGCTGCGCTGCCTATGTCTTGTTTGACCAGGGCACCGAGGATCGGCTGTGCAGGCAGATTGTCGATGGATTTCTGGACGACGATCTAAGCGAGCCGTTCTTTAAAATTTACAACGGTCCGTGTACGGAAGAGGCTGTTGCCGAAATGGCTAAGGAAGCCCAGGCTGAGTATTGCGACATGGTGGTGGGTATTGGCGGTGGCAAGATGCTCGATATCGCCAAGGCAGTAGCGTTTTATGCCGAGTTGCCGTTGTGCGTATGTCCCACGGCGGCCTCAATGGATGGTCCGTGCAGCGAGATTTCCGATGCCGATTTGCAGGGTGTTGCAAATGCGGTCTTTAGAAACGAGCGTAATATGGCCAACGAGCAGGCCAAGGTGACCAAACAAAAGCTCGTGCAGCTCATGTGCGAGGCATAGCTTGGCGCTTGATTGACCTTGTGCAATCGAGACGGCGATAGGCCATGGGCTATTTGCCGCAAAGATGCTCCGCGTGTAATTTGCCCGAGGCGTGGGCCGATAGCGTATCATTATCTCTTGCTTGTTTGCACTGCTCAGGGAGGGGCCGCGCATGGCGCAGGAACACGATCTGTTTGATGACATTATCGAGATCAGCAAGGGTTTCGACTTTCTTAAAAACCCGCTTGGCGGCGTGACCGATGCACTCGATCCGTCGGCGCCGCAGTGGAATCCTGCTGACTACAAGGAGCGTCCGCGCGGCAACACCATTCCGTGCCTGACCTGCAAAAACGAAAAGAGCGGCTGCACCGCGTGCATGGACGTGTGCCCGGTCAACGCTATTGAGGTCGAGGAAGACGCCATCGAGATCCTCGACTCCTGCCGCAAGTGCGGTCTGTGCGCCGCTGCCTGCCCGACCGAGGCGATCATCTCGCCGCGCCTGGCGCCTAAAAACCTGTATGACGATATCGTCTCTGCTGCTACGAGCCACGAGACCGCCTACGTCACCTGCACGCGTGCCCTCAAACGCATGCCGCGTGAAAACGAGGTCGTCGTTGCCTGCGTGGGCGATATTACGGCAGAGACCTGGTTCTCGGTACTGGCCGACTATCCCAACGTGAGTGTGTACCTGCCGTTGGGCGTGTGCGATAAATGCCGCAACACCGGCGGTGAGGACATTCTTGGCGAGGCGATTGCGAAGGCCGAAGAGTGGTCTGGCACGGGTATGGGCCTAGAGGTCGACCCCAAGAGCCTCAAGTGCCATAAGCGCCGCGAGTACGAGCGCAAGGAGTACATGGAAAAGATTGCCCGCACCACGGGCCTGACGGTGACCAAGCTCAACCCGGCGACGGCGGCGCTGGCCTCGGTGACGCAAAAGCTCAAGGCCCATCGCCATCAGATTACCCAGCTGGAGCGCACGCTCAACACCATGTGCGGCACCACGACAACCAAGCGTCGCCGTTCGCTCACCCATGGGCGGCAGCTGGTGCTCTCGACACTGCAGAACCATCCCGAGCTTGCCCAGAATATGCAGGTGAGCACGCCGGAGTGCGATTTTGAAAAGTGCACGTCGTGCGGCGAGTGCGTCAACGTGTGTCCCACGTTTGCCTGTGATCTGGTGGGAAGCGGCCGCTTTGCGTTGGAGTCCACGTATTGTTTAGGCTGCGGCGCCTGTGTCAAGGTTTGTCCCGAGCATGCGCTCAAGCTTGTTGAGCACGACGCGTCCAATCTGGTCGTCGTCGATCCCGAAGCCGAGGAAAAGGCCGCCCAGAAGGCGAAGGCTCACGAAGAAGCTGTGAAGGTCAAGGCCGAGGCAAAGGCCAAGCTGGACAAGATGCTCGACCAGGTGGAGAAGCTCGCGGACTAGCTAAAAGAGCGTAAATGATGGCCGGTGGGACAGGTACTGCCCCGCCGGCCAAAAAAGTTGCGGTGGAATAGTTCCTGTTTTGCCCTTAAGCTGGCCATTCAAGGAACTATTCCACCGCAACTATTAGATGGTTAGTTCATGCTGCTTTGGTGGCCGGTTCGACCGGTACCGTTGCGCGTCACGGTTTCATGGAGCAAAAAGAACCCGGGGACCTGTTTTGTCTCGGTGTATTCCATAAGGATGCCGTCGGCGTTGTAGGTCTGCCCGCGTATAACGGCGAGTGCGTTAAAGTCGTCGAGATCGAGCACGCGCGTATCCTCGGGCGTGGGATGCTCGATCGTCACATCGCGTTTGCCTGTGGCAATCTTAATGCCAAGATCTTCTTCAAGGTAACGATAGATCGAGTCGTTGACAATCTCGGGTGTCAACCCCGGTACCTGTGAGCTTAGGTAATAGGAGTCGTCGGAGCACACGGCCCGTCCGTCTGCATAACGGATGCGTTTGGCACGCGTGAGCTCACAGCCTTCAGGAAACCCGGTAATCTTGGAGAGCGCCTTGTTGCAGACGAGGAGCTCAAAGACAGTGGTAACCGTTTTGAGCTCAAAGCCTCGGCTGGCTGCGATTTCCTTAAAGGTCTCGAGTCCGCCGCCGCCACGACTCGTCTCGTCACTGATGTTGCGAATGACGCGCATGCCTTTGCCTTGCTGGGGGAGCACGTAGCCATCTGCCGCAAGCATCGAGATGGCGCGACGGACCGTCATGCGCGAACAGTCAAACAGCTGCGTGAGCTCAGTCTCCGAAGGCAGATAACTCTGATAGGCGTATGTGCCGTCGTCAATCGACTGCTTCACGTTGTCATAAATAGTTTGGAAGATGGCTCGCGCCACGACGGTCTCCTAGAGCTGAGAGCGCGAGCGGTGGATGAGGACCGCTCGCGCAGGTGTCGATCGATTTACTTGCTGGGGTCGATTATATATTTACCCATGGCACGCAGAGCTGGGTCTGACAGGATGGCGCCGAGTTCGTCGAGGGAAGCCACCTTGGCGACCATCGAGGATACGTCGAGCCTGCCCGAGTCGATGAGCTCGAGCGCGCGACGCTGCGTATAAGGGTTGATGTAGGACGAAGTAAGCACAAGCTCCTTCTGGAAGACCTCGAAGGGCTTGACGGTGATTGTCTCATCGGGCTTGGTGAGGCCGAACATCATGACCGTAGCCTTGTGGCCGGCGATCTGGATGGCCTGCTCGATGGTGACGGGCTTGCCAACACACTCGATAACGACATCGACGTTGCCGACGCCCTCCTGCTTCAGGCGGGCCGGGACGTCCTCATGGATGGAATCAATTGCCAGGTCGGCGCCGAGTTTGAGCGCAACCTCGCGCTTGCCTTCGACAGGCTCGAGCAAGACAACCTTGGTGGCGCCGGCGTTTTTAGCAAGCTGCATCATGAGTAGACCGATCATGCCACCGCCGATAACGACAACTGTGCTGCCGGGCTTGATGTTGCACATATCGATGCCGTGCAGGCAGCAGGCGACGGGCTCGGTCATAGCACCCTGCTCAAAGCTGGTGTGATCGCCCAACTTGTAGACTTGCTGCATATCGACGGAGCAGTACTCGGCAAAGCCGCCGTTAACGGTGGTGCCGTAACCGGTCATATGCTCGCAGTAGTGGTTGATTCCGTCGCGGCAGGGTTCGCAGCAGCCGCAGGGATGGTTTGGGTCGATGCACACGCGATCGCCCGGTTTAAAGCCAGCGACGTCGCTGCCCACGGCCTCGACAACGCCCGCAAACTCATGACCAAGGATCGTGGGCGGGGTAACGTCGGCTGCACCCTTGTCGCCTTCATAGATATGAACGTCGGTACCGCAGACGCCGCAAGCTTTGACGTTGATCAGAACGTCGCGCCTGCCCACGGCCGGCTTTGCCGATTCCTCGACTCTGAGGTCGTGCTTTCCATAGAAGACCGCGCTTTTCATGGTGACTCCTTAACGTGGCGGTGAATGTTGTAATGAAGTATAGGTATGTCTATAGATATAGACAAGCACATCTAGACAAGTAGAAAAGAAATTTTAAATGCAGCCATAAGGTATGTCAGATTTAGCAGGCAAAACACTGGACTCATACCGTTTACGGCCAATAATCAACCGTTTACCGACCGTAGTATTTATGCTAACTTGTCTAGATAAGTGATATGATAAAAATAGAAGCGCAAGAAGTCAGGGAAGCGGGCCCACCCGTCCTATTGCACGAGGTACACGCAAACGGCGCGTCTGCGGTCTCGAGTGAAGCCAAAACCGCAGTCGCTCCGAATGAAGAGAGGGGGATTCCCCGTCATGATGCAAAAGATACAACGTTTCGGCGGTGCAATGTACACGCCTGCAATTCTTTTCGCATTTTCCGGAATCGTCGTCGGCCTGGGTACGTTGTTTACCACCGAGGCGATCTTTGGCGAGATGGCCACTGCGGGCCATCTTTGGTTCAAGACTTTAGTCCGCTGGCCGCGCAGCGGCCAGCTTTAAACCACCCGCTACGCGGGTGGAGACAAACGGCTTTACAAAGCCACCCCTCCGACCGATATTGACGATTGTTCAGGCCGTCAAG